>JADFQR010000216.1 GCA_022561735.1 Chloroflexota bacterium
TGTTTGGCAGTAACGCCGCAGGGGCGGGCAGCGCCTGCACAATCTCCCGAAATCTTGGGCGGGGCCTTCCCACATCGGCCGCGGTCCCGCCACGCACATTGATCATCGCGATCATCCTGACTCGCGGCCGGGAACGTCCCGGGCCAATCGCCTGGATTCAGTCAGGCGCGCCGCGTCCGATCGGGAATCCGTTACCGGACGCTACAGATAGTCCCCGGTCTCGTAGTTCCACTTCCAGTCTTCACCCGGCTCGATTGAGCGCACGAAGGCGTGGTCTGTCTCCTGGAAGTGCGCCGTGGCGTGCGTCATGGGCGATGAGTCGCAGCAGCCAATCTTGCCGCAGACGAGGCACATCCTGAGGTGCACCCACTGCCCGCCAATCTTCGTGCACTCCTCGCAGCCCTTGCCAAATGCGGCACGGGCCTGCTCTTCTGTCACATCAAGAAGCTCCGGCATCAGTGTTTCTCCATGCATCGCCTGGCGCGCCGCTGATTGTCACCGCGCCGCTGCCAGCGGTTGTGATTCACCCGGCGCCGTTTTCGTCACCCATCTGGTGCTTGAAGCCGATGTACCAGTGCGTGCCGTCGCAGAACGGCTTATTTCGGGACCCGCCACAGCGACACAACGCCTGTCGCTCCTGAAGATCGTATGGCTGACCGTCGCCCGACTCCACCAGCACACCACGTGTTTGGTAAGGGGCGTCAACGGCCACGATCACACTCGGGCCAGACCCAGCCTCTTCCGGGTCGCCATTATCGCTTGTCGTGTAGCTGAGAGCGCCGGAGGGACATGTTCTGATAACGCGGATGATGTCTTCAACCGATGCGCCGTTCGCATCGACCCATGGCTCCGTTCCCAACTTGAATACCGAGGCCAGGTTGTCCGTGCAGTTGCCGGCGTGGGCGCAGCGGCTGCGGTCATCGTAGATAGTCACGCCATCGCCGATATACGAATCGCGGCGATCGGCGGCGGTGTCCTTGCTTGCGAACTCCTGTCCGTTGAAGTTATTTGAGTTGTGGGTGCCGTCGCAAAAGGGCTTGTTCTTCGACCCACCACAGCGACACATCAAGTAGACGCCCTTCACGGCGATGGGATTGCCGTCATGGTCGCTGATTGAAACGCCTTCCTCCACCCTGTATGGCCCGCCGTCCGTCACGGTGATCTTTTTCGGAGTTTGATCGGACATCGTGCTGCCTCCAACGGGATTTCGTGAATCGGCTCAACGTTGAAAAGTTGACCGTTTACGCGATGCTGCCGGCCCATCTGGCCGGCGGCGCTGCGCCCGGTTTTGTCCTCGCCCCACAACATCTGTCCTGCGTTTCCGCCATATTACCGGGCCGCCGGGTCGTTTCGCGCCCACCAGGCTACGGTGATAGTACTCCAGGCTCACGGCGGCCCCGGCGTTCGTGAAACCGTACGCACTGAGGCGGGAACCGGCGCGGGATCGATCGGCGACCAGTCAGCGCGGAGCGGATACGGCGGTGGTCGGGACGGGAATTGAAGTTCGGGAGTGGCGCCATCTTCGCGTCAGTGTCTGACGTGAGAACCGGGGATCCAGCGCCTATCAGGGGGGCGTGTACGCGCCGTAGATGACGGACACCACCGGACGATCAGGGACGCCGAATTGCGTTCGGCCATGCCCCCGAATACAAACCCTGTATAGAGACACCGGGCTGACGCGCCGCAGCGTCCGCGTGGCGATCGATGGGCGAGAAGGCCCGGCTGGCCGTTACGCCTTGCGCGTTCGCGAAGTGGACGTATCGATCTGTCATCGCGAGCGTCGTGTGTCCCAGTATGTGTTTTAGCATGAGTGCGTCTCCACCGTTCAGAAGGAACCTGGTCGCAAACGTGTGGCGCAGCAGATGCGGGTGTAAGCGCGAGATCCCCGAACTCACCCGCAGCCTACGCATGAGCTGTCGAAGGGAATCCGGATTTAGCCTGTTGCCGAACGAGCTCACGAACACGGCTTCATCCCGGTGCGCATCCGGGCGTTCATCGGTCGCATAGGCAACTATCGCCTTCCGCGTCTTTCGCCCGAAAGGAACGAGCCTTTCCTTTCGGCCCTTGCCCATCACCTTGATGGGTTGTCCGAGAGGTCGACATCCCCGACGGTAATACCGCAAAGCTCGGCGGCGCGGACGCCGGTGTCCAGCATGAGAGTGACGATCGCCAGGTCGCGTTTGCGCGGACGGGCGGCACCGAGCAGGGCAGTGATCTCGTTGTCGGACAGGGTCTCGATGATCTCCTCAGGCACCCTTGGTGGGCGATATCGGGCGAGCAGGTGCTCTTCGGTCACGTGATTGAAGTATGCCCATCGAAAGAATGCCCTGAGGGCGCGGGCGTGGCCGTTGACGGTCCACGGTTTCAGGGGCGCACCGTTGCGGGAGTTCGTGGTGTACGCGGCCATGTGTTCCCTCAAGGCGAGCTCGTCGAACTCGCTCATCAGGAACCCGGGCCCGAACGCAACGTTCAGTTTGTTGAGCCGATGGGCGTAGTTTTCGATCGTCCTGGGACTCTTGCGTTCAGACCGATTGAAAATCTGGTACCGGTCGATCGCCTCCTGGAGCGTGATCGTCCCGTCTCTGGCCCCTAAACGTGTTTCGATCATATCTTTCAGCATGGTCGTTGTCTGTCCCCGAGTCGATTGACTGGTAGACAACGGGTGCTGATTGAGCTGAAATTCCGGAGCAGGTGGCCGCTTCAAGTAGACGGTCGAAACGTCGTCACCTATGTCGAGTTCCGGGCCGTTCAGGAGCGCCGGATCCAAAGCAAAATTAGCTTTGGTGAAGGTAGTGTCTGGCGCCCCCGGAGGGAGTCGAACCCCCGACCAACTGCTTAGAAGGCAGCTGCTCTATCCGCTGAGCTACGAGGGCGTGGACGCTCAAGATAAGGATATCGGTCCCGTGGGACCCGCGTCTACGCGAGTATGCGCGGAACGTTGACGTATTCAAGCGCCCCCCGGAACCCTCATCCCAGACTCACCCTTACGTCCTTGGCCGACGGTTCATCCCGTCCGAAGCCCGCCAGCCTCGTATTCAGCCACCGTCCAGGGGGACGTTCGTCGGATTCTTACGGCGTTGTCCCCTCGCGCGCAACTCGACAAAACGGACGCCAGAATCCGGCCGCTGCCTGTCATCCGGAGGTTCGGCGGTCTGCGGGAAACGCACCGCCTCCTGGAGTTCTCAAGTCACCGGCAAAATCCTTCATACTTTTCTGTTTAACCAAATCAAACAAACATTCGCGCGAACGATTG
>JADFQR010000217.1 GCA_022561735.1 Chloroflexota bacterium
GATACAGCCCCGTCACTACCCGGGCACGGCGATCAGTCTAGTGCGGTTCGTTGGCGACGGTCCCGGCTCCGACGTACACTTGCGCCCGCCTATTTACGTCCCGTCGAACAGCCCCGGACCCGGCTACCGGGCCAGCAGGGCAGGTCGACACTTCAGGAGAACACGAATGAAATTTGTCAGGTACTCGGCCGGAGGCCACGCCACGCACGGAATCCTGGACGGAGACACCGTGATAGAGATCTCCGGCCCGCCGACCGGACGCTACACCGAGACCGGGGCCACCGCACCGCTATCCTCGGTCCAGTTGCTTGCGCCCATCGCTCCCGGCGACGTGTACGCGATGGCGGTCAACTTCCACTCGCACACCGGCGGGGCCCCGGCGCCCACCCGGCCAGAACCGTTTCTCAAGCCAACCAGCTCCATCGTGGGACCAGACTCCACCATCATCCTCCCGGAGAACGCCGGCAAGGTGGACGAAGAGGGCGAGATGGTCGTCGTGATCGGCCGCCGCATGCGCAACGTGTCGGCAGACGACGCGCTGAGCTACGTCCTCGGGTACACAATCGGCCACGACATCAGCGCGCGAGAGTGGCAGTCCGGAGACCGGTCATGGTGGCGCGCCAAGGGAAGTGACTCCTTCTCCCCGATCGGCCCGTTCATCGAGACCGACTACGACCCGCACGGCAAATCCATCGTCGTCACCGTAAATGGCGAGGAAGTCCAGAACTGCAACACGGAAGAGATGATCTTCAACACCCAGGAGTGCCTCTCGTTCATCTCGAAGACGAACACGCTGGAGCCGGGAGACATCGTCTTCACCGGCACCTCCGGCGTAACCGCCCGCCTGCAACCCGGTGACGTCCTGGTCACGGCGATCGACGGCCTCGGAGAACTAAGGAACGTGGTGGCGTAGTCCCCCGCTTCCGGACACGAAATCCCGGACCGTGAGATTAAAGACCCGCGTGCGGCACACGCGAGAAGGCCGCCCCGATCAACCCGGGGCGGCCTTCCCATCATGTCTTCGTTGAACCGTTAACCGGCCGGTGTGACCGGGTTCCACATACCTAGGCGATGGCGTCCGCCAGGCCCCCCACCGTTAGCCAGTAGAAGACCAGGTAGGCGCCTGCCAGCATGAGCAGCACCGCAGACGCCGGCTGGACGTAGGGCATCGCCTTGCGTACCCACTTGAGCATGGCGCTCTGGAACAGGGCCACGCTCAAGGTCAGCACCGTAAAAAGGAAAGCCATGCCAAGGGCGTAGAAGAGGAACTGGGAAGCGCCAAAGAGGAAACTCCCCGTGGCTGAACTGGCCACGACCGCAAGGAAGAGCGGAAGCGTGCAACCGAGGGACGCCACGGCGTAGCTGATCCCGAACAGGAAATACCCGATAAGCGTGGTGTCGCGCGGGTCGCCGATCTTGGTCGAGGTGTTGGCGGCGAACCTGTTGTAAAGCTTCCCGCCCGCCAGGACATAAACGGCCGTGACGCCCATCAGGATCCCGACGCCCAGTCCGATCCAGTCGAAATACTGCACGATCGAAGTGGTCACCCCGGTGATGATCAAACCTACCGCGCCAAACAGCAGGATGAAACCGAGACCGACGGCGGCGCTCACCGTTCCGGCCCGGGCCAACCTCCGGTCAAGCCCGACCGACTCGTCACCGCTGTCGGTGCCGATGTACAGGCCCAGGTAGGCGGGCAACATCACGAAACCGCACGGGTTAACCGTGGCGACCATTCCCACCGTAAATGCGAATCCCAGCGGCAGGAGGCTGCTGATGCTGCTGATCTGGCCCTCGGATTGCCCCTGGAGGCTGAGGATGTTGGAGGTGACGAAACCGCCATCCCTCCAGATGAACCCGGCGATAGCGGCAAACCCGAGCACGACGGTTGCCAGCAGTACCGGCCAGATATAGCCCCGCCATACGGATGAAGACTGACCGGTCGCTGTGATTTCCATAGGCTGTTCCAACTCCCCCTCCTTGCCAGGCGGCCAGGAGGTCCCTTTCGAATACTACGTTGAGATTCGTTTGCCGGGATGTAACCGGGTTGCGGGAAATCGCATAATCCGATTGTAGTTTCCTGAGTCTGTGTATTTGACTCGACGTGTTTGACCCGGCCATTTCTCCACATCCCTTGAGATGCGGCGTGGACTGGAATCGACGCGTCGCGGATTTCTTTGGATGGCGGTTACGAACGAGGTGCCAGCAAGACGGACCGGTCAAGAAGCGCCCATGCTTCCGGGGATGCCCGCGGAAGAGAGCGGTGAGCGCGCTCTGATTCGGGCGCATCTGGCGCTTGACGCTGAACGGACATGGGGGCTGTCCGCGCATCTTCTTGCCTCGGCGGTGGACCCCGTGTGGCCCGTCATTCCAGAGGAGATCGGGCACAACGAGCCGGTGATCGCACGGCTCGGCGTACCGGACGCGCCCGGCATTTCGTTGGAATCGCTCCAGTCCTCTGGAGGACGGCTCATCGCGATCGTCCCGGATGATAGCGACGAAGCGCTTGTTTCTGCCGCTGCGGCGGGCGCCTGGGCCGCCGTTCCGGAATCCGAGGCGCACGTGATCCTCGCTGACGTGGTGCGGGAAGTGTCAGAAGGCCGGTGCCCGCTTCTCCTTGAAATATCGACGCGTACGGGCGCTGCCGCCGCCATCCTTGCGATGCTGCGTGAGGCGTGGAGCCGCACCCCTGACTCAAGTCCTCCCAGCCCGCTCAACGAACGCGAGGTGCGTATGTTGCGCATGGTGTCCGAGGGCGTGACCAACCGGGAGATCGCACGACGCCTCAACCTGTCGGAACAGACCATCAAGAACTATCTATCCATGGTGTTCGAGAAAATGGGAACACACAGCCGCGCACAGGCTGCGACCATGGCGCTCGAGCACGGGTGGTTGCGAGAAGACTGAATCGCGCCGTAGCCGGACGTACGGACTGAGCGTGCCCCGTGCTATGATTCAACGTCACTTCCGGGTGCGTGTTTCGAAGGTAATCGCCCCGGTTGTTTTGTGCGCGCCCGGAACGAAAATCAGCAGGCGTTTCACGTCAACACGGCCCACCGCGGAGTTGTAAGTACCCACCGATGACGACTACACAGGCTCAGGCGGAACAGAGCCCGCCAATTACGTTGCGCAGGCTGCTTGAAGCCGGCGCCCACTTCGGCCACCCGACCAAACGCTGGCACCCGAAGATGAAGCCGTACATTTTTACGGCCCGCAACAAGATCCACGTC
>JADFQR010000218.1 GCA_022561735.1 Chloroflexota bacterium
AATCATCTGATCGACGATGCCACTAGCCGGAGCGTGTTCCGAGTGACCGGCAGCGGCGTCAACCTGAGATTCGAACTGACGCAGCATGTCGACGACAACGATGGCGCTGTCGGGACCAACGGCGAAGTTAGCGCCAGGCTCGCCCAGACCTACACCATCATCAACCAGGGCAACCCGGTGGACTTTGTCCTGGTCAGACACCTTGACCACGATTTTCAGGGGGACAATTATCTCGATGACACCGTCGGCGTTGATTTCGCCGAGCTGGGCCGTCCGCAGGTTTTCGCCCAGAACGTTGATCTCACCGAGACCGCCTTGATCCTCCGTACCCGCGAAGACATGACCCTGGTCGACGGGACGGTGGGCTTTTTCTATTACTGCGGCAAGCAGTTCACCACGCCGCCGGGCAACCCCGACTTTCCCTGCGACGACTGCGACGAGTACTACCTGAGCGAAGAGGTCACCAGCGAGATCCTGGAGCGAGCGGAACGGGCCGTGGCTGATGGCGCGGAAGTGGAGATCCTGCGGTACGCGGCGTGACGGTCGTGAAGCACGCTTTCACGGGATCACCGCTATCGCCCCGGCGAAGCCTGCCCCTGATGCGGTCCCGCTAATCTGGACAACCCTAGACCGATTGGGCGCGCTTGCTTACCGCCTCATGCGTCGTTGGCGGCCGCACCGGCTTCACCGCTAACGCTGCGGCGAGGATCATTGGTACCAGCAGGCCTATGTACAGCCACAGGCCTACTGTGTAGCCGCCGGTGAGGTCAAAGAGGATGCCTACTGGCAGGGGGCCTATGGCGGACGTTACGCCTACCACCCACATGGTGGTTCCGCGGATAGAGCCCAGGTTTTTCCGGCCGAAGTAGTTGGCCCAGATGACGTTGCCGGTGTTGAGCACCATGCCCTGCGTCAGTCCCAGCAGCCCGGCGTAGGCGAAGGCCTGCCAGTTGGAGCTGACCACGAGCGCCAGCAGCATCGCCAGCATCAGGGCGACCTGTGCGATCACCAGCGTGTAGTGGTTCGGGAAGCGGTCATTCAGCCGTCCGGCGATGAGGTTGCCGACGAAGTTCATCACGGCGATCGCTGAAATTGACCATGCGGCGACGTTGCCGGGGATGCCTCGCACTTCCAGGAGCGAGGTGTGGTGGAACACCATGCCCGCGCCGAGCGTGGCCCAGGCCATCGATGCGATCAGGATGAAGTACAGGGACCGAGTTCGTAGAGCCTCCCGGACGGTCCAGTTGTCCTCCGGGATGGCCGGCACCGGGGGCGCGTCCGGCCCATCGCCCTCACGCTCGACCGGCTTCTCGCCATCGGGCAACAGGCCTACAGATTCCGGGGTTCTACGGATCAGGAAGAAGGCCGGCGGCAACATAACGACCCAGACGCCGATGCCGAGGACGACCCAGGTCGTTTGCCAGCCGTACTCGCCGATAAGCCAGGTCGCTATCAACGGCAACAGGCCGAGGCCGACCAGCCACCCGGCGCCGCTCGCGTAGGAGGTCGCCTGCCCGCGTTTCCTGCGGAACCACAGGGACACCATGATGGTGCCAAGCATGTTCAAAGCGCCGCGGCCCAGCAGGCGCAGGGCGAAGAATCCGAGCCCCAGCCCGATGATCGTCGCCCACCCCGGGCTTGCCGGGATCGCTCCCATCAACATCACGAACCCGCCGAATAACAGCACCGAGAAGATCATGATCGCCCGCGGCCCGTAACGGTCGATCGAGAACCCGATGATCGCCATACCGAACGAGGCGGCAAAGGTGCCCACGGCAAATAGCGTGGAGATGGTCGAGCGGGAAATGTCCAGCGTCTCGATCATCGGATCGATGAAGAGAGCGATCAGGTTGGTCTGCCCCGGCGCCGACACGGCGATGGACAGGCCACCCACGAAGACCATTACCCAGCCGTAAAAGAACGGCACACGGTGAGGAAGTGAGGACGCCCCGGAGGGCGAATTTGAGGCGGCCACGCTAGAGGGGAAGTTCTCCGTCGCCGGCCCGACGGCAGCAGGTGGCCTGGCTCAGATTAGGAATGTCGGCTGTCGGTATACCGGGGGACGGCCGGTTAACAGGGGTCGCCCCAGACTTCTCTGGACAGGGGGAGTCGTCTGTTTCCGTGCGGGAGTCTCTCCGGCTGGTGTTTTTGGACGCTGTGGTCAGGGTCCGGCGGGAGTCTACAACAACTGCTTCACCGGCGTCGGCCGGGTGGTGGAAACGATCGCCAGCGCGTCCAGGTCGCGTTTTCGTAACAGGCCTCTGCGTCATTCCACCCCACGGCCAGGGCAAGGAGAACGCCCGGGCCGTCGAGCTCGCGTCGATCGAGATCGAGCGCGGTGTTTCTATGTCGGCCTGGTTTCTGGGTCGGCCTGGTGTCTGGGCCTAATCCAGTAGAGCGTCCGCCAGCTCGGTGAAGTTGGTGACCGTCACGTCCGGCACGTGTGGCGAGTCCTCGTAGGGCAGCCCGTACCGGTTTACAAACGCCCCACGCATACCGCAGGCGCGCGCTCCCATCACATCGAACGAGTTCGCGGAGACCATCAGGCACTCGCCGATCTCAAGGCCCAGGATATGCGCCGCCCGCCGGTACACCCCGGGATGCGGCTTGAACGCCCCCACAACCTGCACGGAGATAACGGCGTCGAACTCCCATTTGATCCGGTTCTTCGCCAGGTGCGCCAGGAAGATCGGCTCGCCGTTTGAAAGCGCAACCAGCCGGTAGCGGCTCTGCAACCGTTCAAGCCCGGCCACAACCTCCGGGAAGGGCGACAGGTTCTGCCACGCCGCCATGAAATCCTGCACCTCATCGGGCCGCACCTTCACGCCGTTCAACTGCAGAACGTACGTGAGCGCCCGGCGAGCGACTTCAAGATACCCGGAGTGGCCGAGGTCAACGATGTTGTCCTGGTACTGCTCTATCCGTTGACGGTACCGCCACTGCGCCCAGAACTCGTCGGGGTCGGCGTCCGATCCCTGCGTTTTAAGGAACTCGCTGATGTACGGCGTCAGGCTGCCGCCGAGGTCCAGCACGGTGCCAAACAGGTCAAACGTGAGAGCCTTGCAGTTTTCCAGTTCCGGCTTCAAAGGGCGCGCTCCGATTGGGCGGAAAGACTAACAGCGGGTATTCAAGCGTATCGGTCCGAATGTGCGGTACAGCGCAGGTCCGCCGTGTCGTCGAGCCCCCAGATCACCGGATCTTACGGCCTTTTTC
>JADFQR010000219.1 GCA_022561735.1 Chloroflexota bacterium
CCGGGCCTGCAAGTTCCCACAACACCCTCTGCGTTGACACTGCTTGCGCGCCGTACCTACACTTGAGCGTTGAACGGCCCGAACGGCGGTGAGTTACTGTCGTGTCCGGGCGATTCCCGAACGTAACTGGAGTTCTTTCTTTTCATGGTTCGTATTCGGCTGCGCCGGCTCGGCGCCAAGGGCCATCCCTTTTACCGCGTCATAATCGCCGACCAGCGTGCGGCGCGCGACGGCGCGTTCATCGAGCAGATCGGCACTTACGACCCGATGACCGATCCGCCGACGATCAAGATCGAAGAGGAGCTGGCCCTGAAGTGGCTGCGCAACGGCGCACAGCCGAGCGAGGCTGTCGGCGCGATGCTGAAGAAGCTCGGAATCCTGGACAAAGTGAAAGCGACCGCCTGATCCCATGAAAGAGTTGGTCGAGTACATCGCCAGGGCGCTGGTGAAAAATCCGGACGCCGTAGAAGTGACGGAAGAGGTCCGGGGAAACCGGGTCTACATCACGCTCACCGTCGATGACGAGGACAAGGGCAAGGTCATCGGCCGGGACGGCCGGGTTGCCCAGGCGATCCGCTCCGTGCTCCGCGTCGCAGCGGTCAAGGCCGATCAGCGCATCGTCCTCCAGATCGACTAGCCGGGAGCCGGCGAAGTGCCGCCAACGCGCGCAAACCGTGATCGCAGACCGCGCCACGTTAAGAAACCGCGTCAGCCTGTACGCGACAGACCCCAGCGAGAACGCATCGAAACCTCCACGCCCACGCGTGTCGGCGTCGCATCGGTTCGCAGGGCCTGGGGCACCGGCGGCGCCATCGCCGTAAGCCAGTTCTCAGACGACGGAGACCGATTTTCGCCCGGCGACACCGTGTACCTGGACGGAGGGCGCCCGGCGAAGGTCGTGGACTGCCATCGCGCCGGGTCGGCAACGGTCCTGCAGCTTGATGTGATCAGAAACGTTCGAGACGCGACGGCGTTGCGTGGCACGATCATCGAGATGGAGGACGAGGACCTCCCGAAGCCGCCCGAAGGCGCCTTTTACCACTACGAAATCCTCGGCATGAAGGTGCGCAACCGGGACGGCGAGGAACTGGGCGTGGTGCTTGAGATCATCGTCACCGGCGCCAACGATGTGTACGTCGTCGGCAAGCCCGGGTCCACCAGCGCCAGTGAGCAGATCCTGGTACCGGCGATATCGGACGTGGTTCTGGACGTGGACATCAACAACGGCGTCGTCATGGTGGATCTGCCGGACGGGTTGCGCTAAGAGTCACCCCGGAAGTTAGCGGTCGGGATGACGCCGGTCCTTATGGATTCTCAGAACGCTGGTGAGCATCGGGAAAGCGGGCGACACCTGAGACCCGCCATTGCCAGCCATTGCCAGAGGTGTGAACTCCCCCAACCTCCCCTCACGGGATGATGAGGTTCGTTCGAGATGACCCCCGGCGCGGTAATCTGGGTCCTGAAACTTTGACCCCATTTCGGGCGGCTTGCTAATATCAATGGCAACCTCGATCAACAGACCGTGAAACTACAGGGCGCAGCGATAACTTAACGCCCTGAGATCGATACCGATCAGCTCCGGAGGAATAGCATGTCCGGTCACTCCAAGTGGAGCACCATCAAGCACAAGAAGGCTGCCACCGACGCGCGACGTGGCCAGATCTTCACCAAGCTTGCACGGGAGATCATCGTCGCTTCCCGCGACGGCGCCGACCCTGAGACCAATTTCCGGCTGCGCCTGGCTATCCAGTCCGCCAAGGGCGCGAACATGCCGAATGACAATATCGATCGGGCGATAGCGAAGGGCTCCGGAACCGGTGACGAAAGCGCTGATCTGGAAGAGGTCACGTACGAGGGTTACGGACCCGGCGGCACGGCGATCCTCGTCCAGGCGTTGACAGACAACCGCAATCGCACGGCGTCCCACATCCGGTCAACCTTCTCACGGGCGGGCGGAAACCTGGCGGAATCCGGCGCAGTGTCGTGGGGCTTCTCGAACTCCGGGGTGATCCTCGTCGAGGCTTCTGATGTGGATCCGGAAGAGATCGCGCTTGAGGCGGTGGACAAGGGCGCAGAGGATTTCGATATCGAAGGCTCGTCGATAGAGTTCAAGGCGGCGTTCACGGATTTCGAGCCCCTCAAGGCGGCGCTTGAAGCGATGGACGGGGTGGAGGTGGTGTCCGCAGAGCTGGCGATGGTGCCGAGCACGCTGGTCGAGCTTGACGATGCCAAGGCCAGGCAGACGCTGCGGCTCCTGGACACGCTGGAGGAGCTGGAAGACGTGCAGAGGGTGTTCTCCAACGCCGACTTCCCGGACGAGGTGATGGCGGAGTACGCCGAGGCCGGTTAAACGCCGGGTGTTGGCTGAAAGAGTGGGCCCCGGCCTGATTAGCGCGGGGATTTCGTCCCTTCTCCCGGCGGGAGAAGGTCGGGATGAGGGAGAAGTCATGCCCGCCACTCCTTCGTTTTGAAATGATGACCTTTTGAATTACGACGCCTGGGCCGAGTGGTATGACGTTATCTACTCGACGGCCGGGGTCGACGACGTTGCGTTCTACGTAGACCTCGCCGTGCGTTCCGGCGGACCCGTCCTGGAGATCGGCTGCGGGACCGGGCGCATCGCCGTCCCGATGGCGCAGGCCGGGGTTGACGTCGTCGGAGTGGATCTGTCACCCGCCATGCTGGCGAGGGCTCTCTCGCGGGCGGCAGCAACAGAGGGAGCGGCCGGCTCGATCGAGTTCGTCCAGGGCGACATGCGCACGCTTGCGCTGGACCGTTGCTTCCCCCTCGTCATCATCCCGGCCCGTACGTTATACCTCGCGTTAACGGCCGAGGAGCAGGTGGAGACGCTGCGAAGAGCGCGGGAACACATCGCGCCCGGCGGAACCATGGCCTTCAACGCCTTCGTCCCGGACCCGCAGATGATCGCCGACACGTCCGAGACGCCCTTCTCTATGGGCGAGGCTGTCAACCCGGCGAACGGCCGCAAGTGCGTCTTGAGTGCGATCAACCGATTCGACCCTGTGGCCCAGACGAACAACGGAACGCAGATCGTCGAGGAGATGGATGAGAACGGCGAGGTCGCCCGCACGGTCGAGCTGGATGTGAACATCCGCTACCTGTTCCCGTCCGAGGTCCACGTGATGCTGGAGCAGGCCGGGCTGGTCGCAGAGCACGTGTACGGCGACTTCCACAGCGCGCCACTGGAC
>JADFQR010000220.1 GCA_022561735.1 Chloroflexota bacterium
GCATTCGCACCAGTCACGTGTTCTCTGCTCTCAGGCATCTATCCCCCAACGGTAGGTCAATCCTGGATGCTGGCTGCGGTAGGGGAAGCTACGCCATTCGATGCGCATTGACATATCCGAAAAGTGAAATCGTCGGTTGCGATCTAGATGACGCTGCTGTCAAGAAGGCCCAAGCGCGCGGCGACGCTTTGGGCCTGCAAAGGCTGCACTTTCAAAGAGCGAATCTCACCACGGATCTCGGAGAGGACAGGTATGACGTCATTCTCTGCGTGGATGTCCTTGAGCACATCGAGAGCGTTGAACTGGCGTTGGAGGCCATGCACCGGGCGCTTAAGCCCGGCGGCCATCTGGTGGTTCACGTCCCAGCAACGCCGCAGAGGCGGTTCCTGCCCTGGCTTCGTAGCTGGCACCAAGATGACCACGTAAGGGAAGGCTTCGACCTTCCAAGCTTCGTTACGCTACTTACGGCCAGCGGCTTGTCGGTGGATAGCTCGAAGGCGACGTTCGGCTGGGCCGGAACCCTTGCCTGGGATGTCTACCAAACGCTGCGTTCCGTCGCCCGGCCCAAACCGGTGCCGGTCTTCGCCGTTGACGAACCATCCGGACCCGGACTGGATCACGTAGATCTCGTCCTGGTCGTGTGGCTCCTGCGGGTCTTCGCCCCGCGGCGCGTACACAAGCAGACGCATGCTGCCGTTGGTGAAAACCGTGCTGGACCGGAGCGTGCCCTCGGCCGAGATACCGTCCAGCGCGCGCGTTATTGGCCAGCGATACCGCCCCGGGACGTCCGTACGGTCCGTCACTACTCGTCCGACCGCCGGACCAGCCGGACCAGCCGCGCGTACTCCCGTTCAACCGACTCACACAGCCGTTCCACCGCGGCATACGCGGCCCGCGTCTCAGGGTGTTCCTCCTGCTGTAACCGAAACTCGCCGAGCGCGTTGAAGTCCGTGATCATCCGCATCATCAACAACACATTCGTGTTGCCGGTCGCGGGCCGGGACACGCTCGGTTTCGGCGCGCCAAGAAGCTCCCTGATGCCCATCAGCTGCTTGATCACGGCGTCTCGCTCGCCGGGTCTGGCGCGGAAAATCGTGCGCTCCAGGTACGGCGCATCGTGGCTGCCCGTCAGCGGTGACGGGTCCATCCCGGCGATCCCTTCGCCGATCATGTGCGTCACGTTGACCGACAGGTCCGCAATCTCGCCCCACGCCTCGATGCTGTAAGGGTCCGATGCCAGCTCTTCTATGTAGGCCTGGAGCGCCTCCAGGTCCTGGTCAAATGGAACGTTGTTGGTGATGACCGGTCGTTCCGAAGCAACGCTGATCGTGCAGAACCCACGTGTACGGTTGCTTCCGGTTTTGTAGTCGATGATCTTGTCGACGATCTGCTGTCCGCGGCCCGGACGCGGCGTAATGATCGTCATGTAGACGTACTGGGGAGACATAGAACCCTTCCAGATTTGTACCCGGCGATCAGCAGGGGGAATCAGGAGGCCAAACCCGCGTCCTGAGGCTCTCGAAGGACCGGCGAATGTGGGCCGTCGACGCCCTACCCGCTCACACGCGCCCACTTGCGCAGGCTCACCGGCTCGCGGTCGAACGACTCACCGAACGCCTTCACGGTTGTGAACGACACCTCGGCGATGTAAACGTTTCCGTCGGCGTCCGTGTCCATGCCGTGCGGCGCCATAAACTGGTCAGGTTCCTCGCCCTGCGTGCCTCGACCGAACCGCGTCACCTCGTTGCCGTCCTGGTCGACCACGATCACAAACAGCCCGAGCCCGGGCACATGCCGCTGGACCGGCGGCGGACCAGCCTCCGCCACGTACAGGTTCGTGTCGTCGCCGCGCCCGGCGCAGATCGCTATCGGCCGGTGAAAGTGCCACTGGTCTACATATTCGCCATCGACCGTAAATATCTGCACCCGGAAATTCTCGCGGTCACACAGCGCAATCCGGTCGTCGCCGAGCATCGCAACGTTGTGCGGCAGCGAAAACTGGCCCGGACCGGTGCCCGGCTCACCCCATGACTTGATGTGATTCCCGCCTGCGTCGAACTTGTGGATACGGGAGTTTCCATAACCGTCCGAGACGAAGAAATTGCCCGTCGAACCCTGTATCGCGACGTGCGTCGGCCGGTTGAACCTGCCTCCGCTCTGCGGATCGCACGGCTCGCCCGGCGTGCCCAGCGTAAAGATCACGTTCCCGTGCGGGTCGGTCTTCTTGACCGTGTGATCCAGGTCATCCACAAGGAACAGGTTGCCCTCCGGGTCCACGGTCACCCCGTGCGGGCGCTGAAAATCTCCCTGACCCCAGGACTCGATGAACTCTCCCGCCCGGTTCAGCACCACCATCGGATGGTTTCCGCGGTTGAACACGTACACCCGGTCGCGCTCATCGTCCACGGCGGCGGCTGTGGCGTCCTTGAAGTAGATGCCGTGGGTATCCGGCCCCAGAGGGCGACCGGCTCGTACACGGTGCTGGAGGTAGCTGGTGCTGGCAATTGGCGCTCCTGATATAGCCTCCTCTCCCAGCGGGAGAGGACCGGTAGCCTGTCCTGAGCCTGTCGAAGGATGAGGGAGAAGGTCGTGTCCCAGGACCTCCCCCGATGGCGAATATCACGAGAATTTTCTGGCCGGCAGTGTCCTTCCAGACCGGTCATCTCACCCACCCTGAACCTCTAGAAGGGTGGGCGTGGGCGACTCCTACTCTTTAGGCGCCGGTTCCTCACCATCGAAGATATGGATGGAAGCGGGTGTGGTCACGGCCAGCCGCACCGACGATTCGTCGCTCACCGTCGTGATCTTGTGCCGGTAGCCACGCTCAACGAACACGACGTCGCCCGGACCCGCCCGGAACGGCTCGCGCTTGCCCACCTCCCACTCCAGCTCTCCCTTGAGCACCACCCACCACTCGTCAAAGTCCGGGTGCCAGTGCGGGTTGTTGGAAACGCCGGGCATCGAGTGGATGAAGTTCACGCGGTTGCGCTGATCCAGCACCACCTCTTCGCCCCAGTTGGTGTCGGTCCCGTGCCGCTCCAGCATCCACTCGTACGACGTGTGGATCAGGTTGGCCGGTTCCGCATCTGGCAACGGGAGTAGCTTGGACGGCTCGATGCCCTTGATGTCATGGTTGCTCCACTGCGGACCGACGACGAGTCGCATGTTCCACGGACCTTTACCGATGGATCGAATGTCATGGCG
>JADFQR010000221.1 GCA_022561735.1 Chloroflexota bacterium
TCGTTCCGTCGACCCCCCGCTCGTCCTGCCCTCCGACCTGGTTCACGTAGCAGGCGAACACCTGGTTACGCCGCGCCAACCCGCTGATCAGGTCACGGCGCACCCGGTCCTTGCCGCGCTCAAACGGCGAGGCGTTGATATTGATGTTTATCTCGGCGCCGGCCGCGCGTTCCACCTCAACCGGACCTATCGGCTCCCAGGCATCCTCACAGATGCTCAGTCCGATCTTCACGCCGCCGATATCGATCACCGGGCAATCAAAACCGCGCTCGAAATACCGCTCTTCATCGAACACGCCGTAGTTGGGAAGGTGGATCTTCCGGTACACGGCGGCGACCCGGCTTTCATGCAGGAACGCTGCTGCGTTGTATACCGGCGCATCGCGCTCGGCAGAACCATCGACGAACCCGACGATCGCAGCGATACCCTTCGTCTCCGCTGCGACTCGCTCCAGCGCGCGCCTGTTATCGGCGACGAAACGCCGGTGCAGAACGAGGTCCTCGGGTGGATACCCGGTGATGGCGAGCTCTGGGAAGGCGACAAGCCGGGCGCCGGCCTCGCGCGCCGCCCGCATGGCGTCGATGATGAGCTGCACATTGCCGTCGATATCTCCGACGGCGGTGTTCACCTGGGCGAGCGCTATGCGGAGTGTCCGCACTTATCCCTCTCCTTATGAACGGATCGAGTGCAACGAACCGGGGGCGACTCGCCCACGGACTGGCCGTCCGCCCGTTAAGTTCGGAATAAGCCTAGACGCTTCCGCGGGTGTACCCGGTTACGACCGGCAACCGGGATTTGCCCATCAACCATGAGTCGCAGCCCCGCGCCGTCCTGCGTCCGCCTGCGATAGCGTGCACCACGAGCGACTGGCCGCGCTGCATGTCGCCCCCGGCGAACACACCGTCAACAGATGTCATGAAGTTGCTGTCCGTGCTGACGTTACCCCGCTCATCGAAGTCCACGCCAAGGTCTGACAACAGGCCGCCTTGCTCGCCGTGCAGGAAGCCCATCGCAAGCAGAACAAGCTCCGTCTCAATCGTGAACTCGGACCCCGGGACCTCTACCATCTGCGGCCGTCCGCCGTTCGGGTCCGGTTTCCAGTTCACGCGAACTGCGGTCAGGCTTTTGAGCTTGCCGTCCTCGCCGTTCAGCTGCTTCGTAAGAATGTCGTAGTCCCTGATCCCGCCCTCTTCGTGCGCTGAAGACGTACGGAAAATGGCCGGCCACTGGGGCCAGGGATTGGCGTCATCATCCCGTTCACCGGGTGGAACCGGCAGCAGTTCGTACTGGCATGTTTCCACCGCACCCTGGCGGTGCGCAGTGCCCAGGCAGTCAGCCCCGGTGTCCCCTCCGCCCAGGATTACGACCGTCTTGCCCTCCGCTGTGATCGTCTCGTCCGGACCGAACTCCTGGCCTTCAGTGCGCCGGTTGCTCTGCTTTAAGAAATCCATGGCGAAATGGACCCCGTCCAGATCGCGGCCAGGCAGCGTCAGATCGCGCGGCACCGTAGACCCGCCGCACAGGCAGATGGCGTCGAAATCCTGCTTGAGCTTCTCCGTCGGGTAGTCCCGGCCGACCCATGTAGAGATGCGGAACTCGATCCCCTCTTCCTCCATCTGCTTCACCCGTCGCCGGACCACAGACTTTTCAAGTTTGAAGTGAGGAATCCCGAGCGTGAGCAACCCGCCGATGAACTCGTCACGCTCGAAAACCGTCACGCGGTGGCCGGCGCGATTCAACTGCTGCGCACAGGCGAGGCCCGCAGGACCCGAGCCGATAACGGCGACCTTCATCCCGGTCCGCTTTTCCGGCGGGCGCGGAGTGATCCAGCCCTCGGACCAGCCGCGTTCGACGATCGCCTTTTCGATCATCTCGATCGCTACCGGGTCCTGGTTGATGTTGAGCGTGCAGGCGGACTCGCACGGGGCCGGGCAAACCCTCCCCGTGAACTCCGGGAAGTTGTTCGTTGCGTGCAGCTCGTCGAGCGCAGCGCTCCAGTCCCCGCTGTACACGAGGTCGTTCCAGTCCGGTATCAGGTTGCCCAGCGGGCAGCCGCTTGACGAGTTACAGAACGGCACGCCGCAATCCATGCAGCGTCCAGCCTGGTGACGGGCCTGGTCCTCGGACCAGTTCAGATACACCTCACGCCAGTCCCTGAGGCGTTCAGCCACGGGCCGCCGATCAGGCAGCTCGCGTTCCCATTCCATGAAGCCGGTGACTTTACCCATGTAGTTCCTGTCAGTCTCCGGCGGTCGCGGCCTGTTCGGCGCGCTCACGGAGCACAAGTTTGGCCGCAGCGGGCATCACCTTTTTGAAAAGGCCGCGTGAGCGATCCCAGTCACCGAGGATGCGCCCGGCCACCGGGCTTCCCGTGTAACGCTGATGATTCTGGAGGAGACCGAGCAGCTCCGCCTCATCCTCCGAGGCGGCGACGATGTCCTCAAGTGTGGACATCTCCGGGTTGAAGCGCTGGGAGAAGGTGTCGTCCGGGTCGTACACGAACGCTACTCCTCCGCTCATACCCGCCGCGAAGTTGCGCCCGGTCGGGCCGATCACGACGATCGTCCCGCCGGTCATGTACTCACAACCGTGATCCCCGATCCCCTCGATCACGGCCCGCGCGGCGCTGTTGCGCACGGCGAACCGTTCCCCGCCCATCCCCCGGATGTACGCCTCACCGCCGGTCGCGCCGTACAGGGCGACGTTGCCGATGATGATGTTGTCCTCCGGGATGAAGGTCGAGCCTTCCGGGGGCACGACGACGATCCGTCCACCGCCGAGGCCCTTCGCAAAGTAATCGTTTGAGTCGCCCTCGAGCCGGAAGGAAACTCCCGCCGTGAGAAACGCGCCAAAACTCTGGCCGGCAGAACCTTTAAAGGTGTAGCGGATCGTGTCATCCGGCAGGCCGCGCAACCCGAATTTGCGAGCGATTTTTCCACTCAGCATCGTTCCGACCACGCGGTTCGAGTTGCGGATCGGGAACTCGGCCTCCACCGTGGATTCCTTTTCAAGCGCCGGTTCCGCACGTTTGATAAGCAGATGGTCCAGCGCCTGTTCCAGGCCGTGGTCCTGTTCTTCGCAGTGGTAAGTCGCAACGCCGTCGATGTTCTCCGGCTTATACATCAGGTCGCTCAGGTCAAGCCCCCGGGCCTTCCAGTGATCGACGGCCCGGCGAGACTCAAGCTTGTCGACACGGCCGACCA
>JADFQR010000012.1 GCA_022561735.1 Chloroflexota bacterium
GCGCTGACCGGTTAGTTCCCAGAAAGCGATTTGTGCGGCCCCTGCGGATTTCAGTCCCGGGGGTTTTTTGTTTGTCTTCCGCTCCCGGGTAGCAGTGACCACGACACCCCGGATATATCAGCGGAAACGAAACATGAAACTCGGCATACAGGCCCAGGCACAATCAGAAAGCCGTCGGCTCGGCATCATACGTTCAGGGTGGTCACGCACGGTATCGGCGTTCCGTCGACTGATAGCGGCCACCGATGGCCTCGGCATCGAGCCGTAGCCCCAGCGCCCCGACCTGCGTGGGCGAAACACTGAAGGCGGACAGCGCCCGGAGCGCGTTGTCGCACAACCCGGCCGTTCAGGTGCTTCAGTGCGCGGACAGGGTGAGCCACAGCGCTGATCCCCCCTTATCCAACTCGGGAGATGGTCCCGCGCCGATCGTGTCCGCCAGTCCGCGTCGCCATTAGGAATGGCGCGCTCACACCCGGTTTATGCAATCGGTCACGTCCGATCCGCAGCAGCAGCGGTGATGTCCGCTGGCCGATGGACATGAGCGGTCACTCTTGTCCAGGGCGTTCATCGTCCCTCCATCTCCTCTCGTACATTCTTGTAACCCACAGAATCGAGAGGCCTCGCGGGCCATTCTCGGGGACGGTCAAAAACCGGCTTGAGGCCGGCTTCCGCTGCGCCTAAGCTGTTGCGGCCCCGGGACTTGAGTGTGTTAATTCGTCGGACCGTCAGTACTCGACGCCTGCCGAATCGCCCGGATGCCGTCCCACAAACCGGAGGACACGTTGAAACTGCTTTTGACATCGGCCACGAGCGACCTGGGCCGGTCGGTCGCCGGTCTGTTGGCCCCGGATCACGACATTGTGCTCACCGACCTGCCAGCGCACGCGGAAGGCGTTTCCGGGGTCACGGGATGCGACCTGGGCGACGATGACGCGACCGATCGCCTGGTTGAAGGGATCGACGCTATCGTCCACGTTGGATACGGCGGGCATTTCGCCGCTGCGTCCGCTCTGCTGGACCTGTACACGCGCTGCACCTACAACCTGCTCACAGCGGCGCGCAGCGGCGGCGTCGGCAGGTTTATCAACCTGAGCACCCTGCGATTGATGGACGACTACCCGCCACACCTGACGGTGACCGAGAACTGGCGGCCGATGCCGGAGGTGGAACCGCTGATCCTCTCGGCCCATCTCTGCGAGTACGTTTGCCGCGAGTTCGGCAGGGAAGGCGGTATCAAGATCGCAAACCTGCGTCTCGGCTTCCCGCTCATTGAGGGCGATACTGAAGCCGCTGCCGCTTCCGGTGAATCTGCGGCGCTTGCGGAAGACGATCTGCGCGTCGCGTTAAACGCAGCGCTTGTCGTCGATCTCACGGCGGGAGCACAGTCCGAAAACTCACCCGCTCCGGCCTCGTTCCGGACCGTCCACGTCCAATCCCCGATCCCGGACGCCCGCTTCCTGCTCAAGGGGGCGGCGTCAGTGCTCGGGCTCTGGGAAGGGCAGGGTGCAGCCTGATGAATATCCTGATTCTTGGCGGAAACGGGATGCTGGGGCCGTGGGTCATAAAGGCGCTGGGAAACCGTCACCGGCTCCGCATCACGGACATCGGCGATGCGCCTGCGACCACCCACGACTGGCGCCAGATAGACGTGTCGTCCCTGGATGACGTTGTCGACGCGGCGGAGGGGATGGACGCCATCATCAACCTGTCGGTGCTACGGCCAGACCGGCGAGTGGCGTTCGATGTCAACACGCGTGGCAACTACAACATGATGGTGGCCGCCGTGACGCACGGCATCCGGCGTGTCATCAACACGGGGCCGCACTTCCAGCTCGCGGGGCCGGGCTATGAAGACTGGGATTTCGATCTAAACCCGGACATGCCTCCCCAGCCCGGCACGCGCCTGTACGCATTGACCAAAGCGCTGGGGCAGGAGATCGACCGCGTTTTCACGACCCGGCACGATATCTACCTGCAGACACTGCTCTTCTACCACCTGTACGACCCCGGAGACCTGGCCCACGGACCCGGCGGCAGCGGCGGGGAAACACTCGGCAGAGACATGATGGTCCCGTACAGCATCGCCTGGTCCGATGCGGGAGAGGCCATACGCTGCGCCGTCGAGCTACCGCTTGAACGGTTGCCCAGCCGGGCGGAGACGTACATGGTGTTCACCGATATTCCGCACGGAAAGTTCAGTAACGAGAAGGCCCGGCGCCAACTCGGCTGGCAGCCCCGGTATCACCTGGAACAACTCTGGAACAGGTCCAAACCCGGCCAGTAACGGATCAGATCGATTCCAGGTCATCGACCAGCAGATGACGGAGATCATCCAACCGGAACGGCTTGCCGAGGATCGCGTCGCCGCCCAGCTCCCGTACATTCCCCAGGATTGTCGGGTCGGCCAGCCCGCTCACGAGTACAACACGGCCGGGACGCGCACTTTTGTCAAGTTCCCGGAGGCGGCGCAGCACCTCAAAGCCGTCGATGACCGGCATCATGAGGTCCACAAGGACCGCGTCGTAATGCTCCCGGGCGATCATCTCAAGCCCGATTTCACCGTCCGGGGCGGTGTCTACTTCAAAACCATCGAATATCTCGATACTCGCCTGGAGTGCGACTCGCACCGACTCCTCGTCGTCGATCACAAGAACCCTGCGGGCTGTTACCCGAAGATCGGATTCATTCAAAGAAATGAACTGCCCTGAGGATTACAACGGACCGGATCCCGCTAGACCCGGCAAATGATTCTCATTGAGTATACGAAGCGGCGGCGGGCGGGATATTAGCGCGGGGAATCAATACAGGTCCCCGGGTCGTTCGCCTGCGTAAAGTAGGTAGCATCCGGAATCGGGACCTTCCTTGTTGCACCGGGCACTGCACCGGGCGCACCCCGGAATTCACGGCAGGACCCTGATCTACCCGGGCGATATTTCCGCAGGCCGTAAGAACGCAGACCAGATCACCGCAGGAGCACGTTGAATGTTCAATCGGAACCCGCTCCGGCCGGGATCGGAGGGAGGCGGCATCATTTCCATGTTGCGGTCTAACCCGGCCATGTGGTCCGTACTGGTGATCAACGTCGTGTATTTCCTCGTACTGGAAATAGCGGGCGGTTCGGAAGATCCCAGGGTTCTGATCAAATACGGCGCTAAATACGGTCCGGCGATCGCAGATGGCGAGTACTGGCGCCTGGTCACCCCGGTGTTCATGCACATCGGAGCGTTCCATCTCCTCGCCAACAGCATCAGCCTGCTGATATTCGGGGGCATCGTCGAACGCTCATACGGTTGGCGGGCGTTTCTTGCGATTTACCTGACGGCGGGTGTGGCGGGAAATGTTGCCAGCTACGCCGCCGGTCCCGCCGTGGGGGCGGGCGCGAGCGGCGCTATTTTCGGGATGCTGGGTGCGTTCGCCGTCTACCTCTACTTCAACCGGGCCATGCTTGGCTCAGCGGCGCGCGGGTCGCTCGGTGGTCTCGCATTCATCATCATCGTCAACATCACATTCGGGCTGACGACGGCCGGGGTCGACAACTGGGCGCACCTCGGCGGTCTGATGGCCGGTGTCTTGCTTGCCCTCCGGCTTTCCCCGCGTATGGAGACTGAAAACACGTACGGTCTGAACCGGCGCCTGCTGTCCTCACAGCCTGTATTTCAGCAATCAAGCCTGGCAACCATCGGCTCGGCGACGGCGGCGGCTCTCGCCGTCCTGGTGGTGATCACCGTGGTTGTGGCGCGCGATGACTCGGAGCGTAATCGCAGGTTATCGGACGACTTAACCGGCCTTGCGATCGGTGCGCTGCTGGAGAAGCGTTTCGACGATGCAAGTTCCTACACGCGGCAAGCGTTGCTTTCCAATCCTCCGCCGGAATTTCTCGGAATTCTTTACCTGATCAAGGGCCTCAGTGAATCTGAGGAAGGCAACGTGGACGCGGCGATCCGCGACCTGAACCTGGCGTTGAGCTACGGCCTGGAGGACGCAACAAG
Source organism: Chloroflexota bacterium (assembly GCA_022561735.1). The sequence continues at coordinate 3,990 of JADFQR010000012.1, forward strand.
CCGAACGCTTGCCCAGAATGAGCTCGCACGTCTGACCGGACGGTAACTGGATTGACGATGGAGCAAACCGTATGTAACATCGCCGCTATATGATACTTAGTATCAATATTCCTGCGATTATGACTCTTATCAAACCCCTATGACGACCAACTCCACATCCCAGCTTGACGCTATCGCCGCCCTGGAAGACGCCGGTCTCAGGATCACCGAGCAGCGACGACAGATCGTTGCCGCTATCAATCGCAAGAACGGTGGGTTTACGGCGGAGGAGCTGGCGACCGAACTCGCCAACGAGTTTGAAGGTGTGGGACGGGCGACCGTCTACCGGACGCTGAAGTTGCTGGTGGAAGCAAACGTCATCTGCAAGCTGGCCCTTCCCGATGGAACGCCGATGTACAGCGCATCACGAGTGGAGCACCACCACCACTCCGTTTGCGTCTCCTGCGGCGCCGTGGAGGAGTTCCGGGACGCCACCGTCGAGCGCGTGCTGCGATCGCTGGCACGGGAGATCGACGGCGACATCATCGGTCACCGGATGGAGTTCTATATCCGGTGCGGCGCCTGCCGCATCGCTGCCACCAGCTGACACTTCACACGACCAGAAATACCTCAACATCTGATTACACATTAATGATACTGAGTCTCATTAAAGTCCGAACCGCCACACTGTCTTTGTTTGCACTGTCCGCCGTGCTGGGGGGCGTGGCATGCGGCAGCGGCGAGGACACCCCCGCCGGGCAGGACACGCCCGTTCGCGTCGTAGCAACAACATATCCGCTCGAGTTCTTTGCCGGTCGTATCGGTGGAGACAGAGTTCTTGTCGAAAACCCGGTGCCGGCGGGCGGCGACGCCCACAGTTTCAAGCCCACGCCCGGAGACCTGCGCACGATCTCAGCGGCCGACCTCCTCGTATACAACGGACTCGGGTTTGAGCCGTGGGTCGATGCCGTCCTGGCCGCCGGCGATGCGCCGCGTATCACCGTCCAGACGGCGTCCGCAGAGGGGGTGCTGATGCTCGACGAAGACGGCGACCTGGTACTGGACCCGCACGTGTGGCTGGACCCGGTACTTGCCGCTAATCAGGTGCGATCCCTTCTTGCAGGATTGATCGAGGCGGACCCGGAAGGCGAGGCTGTGTACCGGGCGAACACCGATATTCTTGTTGCCGAGCTCGATGCGCTCGATGGGCGCTTCAGGGCGAGACTTCAGTCATGCGCCCGGGACACGTTCATCACGGCCCATGACGCGTTCAACTACTTTGCAGCCCGTTACGGTCTGACGGCTGTGGGAATCGCCGGCATAAACCCGGGTGCAGAGCCAAGCCCGCGGGGGCTCGGCGACTTGAGCACGCTCGTGGAAGATGAAGGTATCCGGTACATTCTCATCAACCCGATCGACTCACGGCGGCTGAGTGACACGCTGGCGAAAGAAACCGGCGCTGAAACGCTCCCGCTGCACATCATCCAGAACCTTACGCCGGAGCAGCGAGAGCAGGGCGAAACATACTTCTCGCTCATGAACGTCAATCTGGAGAGTGTCGCGATGACGCTGGGGTGTGACTCATGACCGGGCTTGCCGTCGAGAAGCAGGTGGGCCTGTGGCCCGACGAGCCGAATACCGGATCAGACCGACCCGCGGTCTGTGAGTTCATCGATACCTCTTTCTCATATGGAGGCGAACCGGCGGTAGAAAACGTGTCGTTCCGGGTGCGCCGGGGCGAATTTGCCGCCGTACTTGGACCGAACGGGAGCGGAAAGACCACGCTCTTGCGGCTGGCTCTCGGTCTGTTGAAGCCCTCCAGGGGCTCGGTCGAGATATTCGGAGAGCCTTCGTCCAGTTTCCGCGACTGGTCTCGGATTGGCTACGTTCCGCAGCGGGTGGAAGGGCTGGGACTTCATTTCCCGGCGACGGTCGAGGAGATCGTGGAACACGGCCTGTACCGTGGATTTGATCCGTTGGCGATATTTCGCAGGCACGGCCGGAAGGAAGTTCTTAACGCACTGGAACTGGCCGGTATCGCACACCTGCGCACGAGACAGATCGAGTCGTTATCGGTCGGTCAGCGCCAGCGAGCGTTAATCGCCCGCGCCATCGTGGGCAGTCCGGAGTTGCTGTTTCTTGACGAGCCCGTTTCGGGCGTGGACGCGGCGGGACGAGACCGGTTCCACGAGCTGATCTCGGCCCTCAACCAGGAGCACGGCATGACCGTGTTTATGATCTCTCACGACATCGGCGCCGTGATGAAGGGCGCGACCGTGTGCGCATGCATTAACCGGACAATCGTGTTCCACGGCCCACCCCACAACGTTACCGGAGAGCATCTAGCCGAGCTATACGGGTTCCCGGTGGATGTCCTGGTCCACGACGCACTGCACGAGCACAGGTGATCTTTGCCTGAGATATTCCAGTTCGATTTCATGATCCGCGCGTTTATAGGCGGATCTATGGTCGCGATACTTGCGCCGGCGTTTGGCCTGTTCATCGTTTTGCGCCGTCTCTCGCTGATCGCCGACACCCTGTCGCACGTCGCATTGATGGGAGTGGCGATAGGGTTTATTACGAATATCTACCCGACGTTTGTCGCGCTTATCGCGACCACATCGGCAGCGGCTGGAATAGAGCAGCTTCGGGCGCGTGGCCGGCTGCCGGGCGACGCGGCGCTGGCGGTCTTCCTTTACTCGGCACTTGCGATAGCGGTGATCGTGATAAGCAAGTCAGCGGGATTCAATGCAGATTTATTTGGCTACCTTTTCGGCACGGTTCTATCGATAAACGATCGCGACCTGTGGCTGATAGGCATCCTGCTGATAGTCGTGATCGTGTTCGTCATAGCGTTCTACTCCGAGCTGACACAGACCGCTTTTGACTCAGACCTGGCGCATGTGAGCGGCGTCCGGGTGAATGCGACGAACCTGGCGCTCGCCGTTTTGACGGGAGCGACGGTCACCGCTTCCATGCGTGTCGTCGGCGTGCTGATGGTCGGCGCGCTGATCGTGATACCCGTCCTCGCAGCTTTGCGGCTGGCGCGCGGGTTCCGAACCGCCCTCATGCTGGCGGTCGGGTTCGGCCTGCTCAGCCTCTGGGTTGGCCTGATCGTCTCGTTTTATGCCGACCTTGCCGCCGGCGGCGCCATCGTAATGACAACCGTTGCGATACTGGTATTCGCGGAGATCGTTGGGAGCGTGCTGGATCGACTCGGGGCTCGACGCGGTGCAGCGATGGCCGCCAGGGACACGGCCTCCGGTATCGAGGACGGAGGCCCGGGCGCGGGGCAGGGCGTCCCGGGTTCGGATTAGGGCCGCGCCTGGCGGGGCCGCTCTCGCCGGACTAAGCCACCCCGGGCAGCATCAATTCGCGTTGAAGCCGATAGCGCCGGATTTGCCGCTTGACCAGGAACATTAACGTCAGCGAAGACACCATAACCATTCCGCCGGCCACCGCGTCCAGAAAGTAGTGGTTGCCCGTGATGGTGATGGCGAACAGGGTCACCATCGGATACAGAAACCCGAGGATCTTGAGCGGAACCCAGCGGAACTGCATAAACATGAACCCAAATATCAGGGTCCATGCGAAATGAAGACTCGGCATGGCGGCGAAAGCGTTGTAATACACAGCCAGATCCCGGCTTGCGTAAAACGCCGGTCCGAACATGTCTATCGTGTCGTTTATTCCCGGCAGCATGCGCGGCGGCGCCAGCGGGAACAACATGAACGTAACCAGCGCGACCACAAAGCTGATCAGAATGACGTTGCGGAAGTATCTGTAGCGTCCTCTATCGACGACGTACAGGATGATCGCTGTCGTGATGACGATCGGGAAGAACGTGAAGATGTAGATCCAGTTGAAGAGCAACACCAGGCCAACGGCCGTGTTCATCACCCATTCTTGCCACACCGGTTCCCAGTAAAGGCCCAGGGTTTTCTCAAGGTTCACCACCCGCTCAGCGTTGTCAAACGCCACCGACACGTCCGTGAAGATCAGTTTGCGGGTGAACATGTAAGCGAAGTACGCGCCGACGACGAGCACAACTTCACGCATGTGTGGGAACGCTTTGCGGGCAAGACCCCTGTCAGACGGCCGGAGGGCCAGGTTGACCATGTTCAAGTCTCTCCGGCGGATGAACGCCGTTTGTCGTCATATCCCCGCGGCGGACAGCGGATTGACCACCGCCCGCTGAGGACCCGGATTACGGGTGAGATGCATCTAGGGGCTTTTCGATCTTGACCTCATTGCACCTGCCAGGAGTTTACCGCTTTCGCGCTACCTGCACTTCACGCGTGTCGGACGTTTGGGAAGGGGCCTCTTCATCCTGCGGCTCATGTGACCCGTTGACGGTCTCCAGGCGTCGCTCTCCACTGGCGCCGCCAGTTCCGATAATCGCCTTCCGCGTCAGCGGTCCTGTCTCCGCCAGCGGGGCCTTTGGATCCCCGCGCTGCCGTGCAACGTTTGCAGCGTCCCCACTTGCACCGTTCCGAGACGCCGCCATCGTCAGAATCGGCGACGGCGGCGTCGGGAATGTGACCGGGCCACGTGCGATACCGACGGCGGTCTCGGTGTAAACCGGGCACGTAAGGCATCCCGTTCTATGGTCCGGCGTGGTGCGTTTCTTGAACAGGGCTCGAGAGGTCACATAGTTGCTGTTGTTTTTGATTTCCTGAACCGAGTTCACGTTGAGATCACCAAAATCATCGGTTTTATCGGTCAGGTAACAGCACGGGGCGAAACCGCCATCCCAGTTGACGACCGCCGTCCGCCACAGGCGCCAGCAGCGCGTGCCACCCTCCTTGAACGGCTTGTCGAAGGCGTTTCCGCGGAGGTACTCTGGCGTGTTCTGAGGCAACCATCTTTTGGCCGTCTCGTCGTTATCCTCGCCGTGCGGAAAATCGACCTTCTTGAATATGATCGAGTCGACCCCGAGCTCCTTTGCGAGTTCCCGCGCTCCACCGATCTGATGCTCATTCTGGCGCATCACGATGAACTGCCACTCCAGGTATGGCGTGGTGTACCCGAGTTCCTTCTTCTTGCGCACCAGCAGCCGGATATTGTCCAGAACACGGTCCAGATGGCCGTTTACCCGATAGATCTCGTAGATTTCCTGGGTTATGCCATCCAGCGAGATGATCATCGTGTCCAGCCCGGACTTGATGATCATCTCCGCCTCTTTTTCGGTGAACGGTTTGTTCAGGTTGGAACTGATGATCGTGGCGATGCCTTTTTCATGGGCATACCCCACCATGTCGTGAATCCGCTTGTTGAGGAACGGCTCGCCCCAGCTGTAGAGGGTGAGCCACACGACATAGTTCTTTATCTGGTCGATCGTCTTCGTGTAGAGGTCGTAATGCATGACCCCTTTGTCACGCTTGATCGTTCCGAGCCCCGTGTGACACAGGGGACATTTGAGCTGGCAGATGTTGGTGGTATCGATTTCCCACTCGTAGGGTGTCCCACCGAGTCGCGAGAACCCGAACCTGAGCGCAACCTCCACCCGCAGGAGGTTGAACAGTTTTCTCCATGAGAAGTAACGAAGGGCGAGATCAGACCTCTGCTGGCGCCGACCGTCCGCGACCGTGTCCGGAACGCCGCCGTTCGCCTGAAGGCGGGCTTCAGCGAAATACAAGATCGGCTTCAATGCCGACAATAGTGGATTTACCAAGAAGCATCCTGTCCGAACTCACCGCGACGGTCCGCATTCCCCGAAATACGTTCACGGGAGGCTAAACGCGCCGTGCGCAGAACGCAACTAGCCATCCCGGCTGAAACGACCTCAGCCTCCGCGTAACCGGGGGCATGATGAAGGACCGGCGCCGGACGGTGGATGCTGCCGCCGCGTCGTCGGGCCGCTCCACCGGCCCACCGGACAAGGCGGCCGAAGCTCAGGCGACTTTATCCTTCGCTGAGGTAAGTGCGTGGCCCGATTCAGAACGAACGAAGTACGTCGCCGCCAACACGCGCGGGTTCACGTCCGGGTTCTTTGAATGATCCAACCGCCGATACACCTCGTTGAGGTGGTACTCAACAGTACGGACGGTGATCCCCAGGAGTTTCGCAATAGCTTCGTTACTGAGGCCGTTTACGACGAGACCCATCACTTCTCGCTGCTTATCGGTGAACACAAGGGCCGGACGAGCATTGCTCGCGCCGTTGACGTAGATCGGGTCGATGATGGTCGTTCCCGAGGCTGTGGCGAGGACGATTTGAACAAGGTCCATCGCTCCCTTGCACGTGTCTTTCAGGATGAACGACCAGCCCGGTCCATCGTCGAACACAGAGCAACTCAACTGCTGCGCGGCCCGGCGATCGGCAAGTATCACGATGCCGGCGCGCGGCAATTCCTTTCGGATCGCACGCCCGATTTCGACCGGGCTGGAGTCCGCCGTGACCGGCGTATCGATCAACACCACATCCGGCATGAGGGTCAATGCGATATCGACGGTGTTTTTGATGTCTCCGGTAACTCCCACAGTCCGTATTTCAGGCACCTGCCCCATAAACAGCTCTAACAGATCGCCCTGCAACCGGTCGCTGTCAATGATGAGCATGTCGTACAACCCGGCCTGTGGAACGGGATCGAAAGCTGACGGTACGTCGCGTGATCTATCGGTATGTGTATCGTTCCCATTTGTCTGAACATTTAATGTTCCCGGGGCATTCGACGGATCTCGCCGGATAATCTGCACGGCAACCTCCCGATTTAACGGTTACCGGGGCAGATTACCCCGTGATGTCCCGTGAACAAAGAGGTGGTCCCGCTTGTCTGGACAGCCGGGACCGGTTTGATAAGTGAAATCACGCTGCGGTGAATTGCGCTGCCCGGTCTTCCGGCAGCGGTCTTGCGTAGAACTCATCCGGGGTCATCCCGCCAAGGCTGGAATGGGGCCGCCGGGAATTGTAGAACGCGAAGTATCGGCTGATGCCGGCCCTGGCTTCTGACACCGATCCATATGCCCTCAGGTACACCTCCTCGTACTTGACGCTTCTCCATAGCCGCTCGACGAATACGTTGTCCCTCCAGCTGCCCTTGCCGTCCATGCTGATCGCGATCCCGTTATATTCCAGCAGGCCGGTAAAGGCCATGCTCGTGAACTGGCTCCCCTGGTCCGTGTTGAAGATATCCGGCGCCGTGTGGTGCGCCAGCGCCTCCTCGACAGCCTCAATGCAGAACGCGGTGTCCATCGTGATCGAGAGCCGCCACGCCAGCACCTTCCTGCTGAACCAGTCCATGACGGCCGCCAGGAACACAAAGCCCCTGGACATCGGTATGTAGGTGATGTCCATCGCCCACACCTGGCCGGGACGATTCACCGCCAGTCCACGCAGCAGGTATGGATGAATCGGATGAGCGGGGTGCCGCTTGCTGGTGTTGGGTCTGCGGTACAACGCCTCGATGCCTATTCGCCGCATCAGCGTGGCGATGTGTCTCCGTCCGTTGAAGAGACCCTCCCGCCGCAGCATGTCCCGCAACATCCGGCTGCCCGCGAAGGGGTGTTCAAGATGGATCTCGTCGATGCGGCGCATGAGACGGAGATCCCCACCGCTCACCGGCATGGGCCGGTAGTAGACGCTGGAACGGCTGATGCCGAGCGCCCTGGCCTGGCGGGTAACCGGCAGGGCGTGACGGGGATCGATCATCGCCTTTCGCTCAACAGGCCGGCCCCCTTGAGCGCAGCTTCTAAAAAATCGTTCTCAAGGGCCAGCTCCCCGATCTTGGCGTGGAGGACCTTCAGGTCTACCGGCTTCTCGGCCGGACCAGACGCTGAGCCGAACACCTCCTCCGCACGCTCCAGGAGCTGCGTCTTCCACTGCGTGATCTGGTTCGGGTGCAGGTCGAACTGGGTGGCCAGCTCCGAAAGCGTCTTCTCGCCCCGGATAGCCACAAGCGCCACCCTCGCCTTGAACTTCGCCGAATGGTTACGGCGTGGACGTCTGCTCATCTCTCGCTCCTGACTCAGATGGCGTCATGGTGCCATCTCCAGGCAGCGATTCCACTTATCCCACTGTCCAGTTTTCCGGGACCACCTCTTACTACCGGAACAGGCCGGTGAGCGGCGGGGACCTCCGTCTCATGCGCCGCATCGACGAGATCCATCTTGAGCACCCCTTCGCGGGCAGCCGGATGTTGCGGGACATGCTGCGGAGGGAGGGGTTCTTAAGCGGGCGGAGACACATCG
>JADFQR010000222.1 GCA_022561735.1 Chloroflexota bacterium
CTCCAGTTCATGGACAGTTTCAACCAGGTCGGCCGCATGGAGACCACGCCCGCGTTTGATCGCACAACCGGCTGGCAGATGGCGTTCTCCGGTGATATCGAAGGGTTCGAGGCGAATATGCGCTCGCGCGGCCTGATCACCGATGACGAGATTAAGGCGGCGCTCGATCTCCGCCTACGCGGCCTCACCGCGCCAACCCCGCAATCGGCGCGCCGACGCGCTCGCGAGTGGGCGGCCGAGCGTGACTTGGCCGGCGGTTAGCGTTCGTTCCCCGCCGCTCGCGCCTACAGGGACAGCGCAGGACGGTCCAGGAACGTCTCAGCGAACCCTTTGAAGGCGTACACGTCATCGAACGTTGAGACCAGTCCCGTTGAGACGCGTACGGACCCGGCACGCTTGTCCCCGGTGGCCTCCAACGTTTCGAGGAACTGGTCGAAGGTCATCCTCTCGTCGTTCGAGAACGCAGACATCATCTCGTCCTTCGTCAGACCGTGTGCGATCTCGCCCGCTCCCGGGTTGCAGAAGCACCCTGTCCGCAGCGAGATGCGATGGCGGTTCGCCGCCGCCTCGACCGCACGGTGGTCGATCAGCCGCCGGTCCGGATCGTAGAAGTTCATCGCCAGCGTTGCGCCACGCTCGGTCATATCGGCCGGACCATAGATCCGCACCAGCGGCGCGCCGTCTGCGTGCCTGAGCGCCAGCAACTCCCGGAGCAGCCAGCCGGTGAGAGCCGTCACACGCTCATGGATCAGCTCCAGCCCGACGTTCCGCAGGTGATCCAGGCCGTTTTCCACGGCCGGGAGCGTCAGGTAGTTGAGCGTCCCCTCCTCAAACGCCTGCGCACCCTCCGCCAGGTAGTGGCGGCCGGCCTGCACGGATGAGATGGTGATCGTCCCGCCGGCAAACCACGGCCGCTGCAACTTCGCCAGCGCCTCGCGTCGCGCCAGCAGGCAGCCGACGCCCGTCGGATAGCCAAACATCTTGTAAAACGAGACCGGCACAAAGTCCGGCTTCCAGCGCCCCAGGTCCAGCCGGTTGGTCGGGACAAAGGCCGCTGCATCCAGCAGCACGTCCCACCCACGCTCGTGTGCGGCGTCGATCCACTCCAGTGAGTGCTGCACCCCGGACATGTTGGACTGCGCCGGGTAAGCGAACAGGTTGTTGCGGCCCGCCTCCGCCTCATCAAGGCGCGCCCGGAGGCCATCGGAATCAACACGTAGCTCGGGCGGCACGACCGGCACGTAGGTAAACGTGGCGCCCTTTGACCGGGCGAACTCGCGTATGCCGTTCACCGAGTTATGGTTGTCAAACGTCAGCAGATACCGGTCGCCGGGCTCGAACGGGTACGCCTCTCCGACCAGCTTTATCGCCCCGGTTGCGTTGGACGTGAAAATCGCCACGTACTCATCGGGGTCGGCATGGAAGAAATCAAGGATGGCCGCCCGCGCGCTTTCCACCAGCTGAGTGGCAGCGTCCGATGTCGGGTTCGTGGAGTGCGGGTTGCCGAGCACCGTCGACTCAAGCATCTCTGCATGCGCCCGGATCTGCGCCACGTCATAAAGCCCGCCGCCCGTGTAGTCCAGGTACACGTGGCCCTGCTCATCCAGCCTTGAGTAGCCGCGGGCGCGCAGCGCGTCCAGGCCGGAGGTGTTGCTGAACGCCGGAAAGTCCCGTAGAAACTCCCGCCGGGCGCTCTCAAGTCCGGATTCAACCATGTGCGGCCTCTCGGGAAGGGTCCCAGGATATTTCACAGGCGGACATCGTCGATAGCTTCCTGACGGCCAAATGAGCAGAATCACCGTTTACCACGATAAATCGAATCCCCGGTTCCTGCACCGCGCATTCGCGCCAACGGGCCTGACCACACCTACTGTCCATACCGGCTTAACGGCACTCACCCTGCCTGCGGCCATGTGACTCAGCCCACCCCGCGCCTGCCGAAGCCAGAGACTCCAGACGGTGTTAGAGCGAGCGCTCAAGTCCGCCCCAACTCCCGCCTAACCCAGCATCACGAGCGCCAGGCCCACCACGGTCACTGCGGCGCCGATCAACCTCTCCCGGACCCGGCTCACCTCGTCCTCCTCGTCCCTGCCCGCCGGCATGCCACGCGTTCGCAACCCCTGCTCGTAACGCGCCCGCCCGGAGCGAGAAGACGGACGCCCCAGCCGCGCCATCTGGTGCGGGAACACGAGTAGCGGCGGCCCGATCAGAAGGAGCAGTATTCCGAGCGCTATCATCGTCCGGCCTTTCGGTTGCCGCGCCCCCGGCGCCAGAGGCGTCTCCGGCAGAAGCGTCTCCGGCAGTAGCTTCGTGATCCACCGATTGCTACCGAATCATGGTACAAAATACATTCAAGTCTGTTTGGGAGCCGTGAGCAGACCTGTAAAACTGGCGCCTGGCCATCAAAGCCCGAAATGCCCCGGTGCAATCCCAGCGGTCCAGGACCATCCCACGCCCAATCATTCCCCGATTCATTAAAGGATTACATCCATTGCCGGAACCGTTTCCACAACTCGGGGCGTCCGTACCGTGGTTGACAGAGGCGCAGATGCGTGAGGTCGATCGCGCGATGGTCAACGACTACGGTATCGCCGTCCTGCAGATGATGGAGCACGCCGGGCGTAACCTGGCCTCCGTAGCGAGGACATCGTTCTTCGGAGGCTCCGCTGCGGGAAAGAACGTGCTGATAGCGGCCGGGCGCGGCGGTAACGGAGGCGGCGGACTCTCTGGCGGGCGGCAGTTGCACAACATGGGCGCAAACGTCACTGTCGTCCTGGCATCGACGGTGGAAAACCTGACCACAGAAGCGGCGACTCAGCTAAGAACTCTGCGGGCCAGTGGGGTTCCAGTCATGCAGGCCGGCGATCTGGACCTCGGCGCCCTGGACCTGGTTGTCGATGCGATATTCGGATACAGCCTGCACGGCGACCCCCGTGGCGATGCGGCAAGATTGATCGAGCTGATATCAGAATCCGGAACGCCGGTTCTCTCGAACGACATCCCGAGCGGCATCGAGGCGACCTCCGGCCGCGTCGGCAGCCCGGCGATCAAGGCGACATCGACCATCACGATCGCCCTGCCCAAGACTGGACTCGCCAGGCCCGAGGCGCGAGCGCTCGTCGGAAGCCTGTATCTCGGCAATATCGCAGTCCCACCGGACCTCGAGCAACGAAGCTTTCCGGAGATGGTC
>JADFQR010000013.1 GCA_022561735.1 Chloroflexota bacterium
ACCAGGCCGAGCCCCATGAAACCCTGGAACAGCCGGTTGAAGGCGTTGTTCTGCGCGATCCCGGTCTTGATCTCTTTCAGTGTGTCGATGGCCTGCATGCCGTTGTCCAGAAAAGCCGTCTCCATCGCCGCCGCCGTGCGTCCCGGGTCGACCCCGTCCCTCAACCGAATCCTGAACGTGGTGAACGGTATCGGCTCACCGGACAGGTCTTCGAAAACATCAGCGCGGGTAATCAGGTTGGCGACCGGGCCGCCGTCAAATTCAAAGGATTCGGCAAACAGGTCCATCGCCCCGATCACCGTGCGCGTTATGACGGCGCCACGCCCGCGGCTCTGACGCAATTCCAGGTCGATAGCCTCAACCGGGCCGTCTTCCTGCTGGGACCATCCCTCGATGGCGAACTCAGCGCCGCCGAACCGGAACCCTCCGCCATCAGATTCCAGGAGGTCGGCGCTTACGATGGCAAGTGAGGGATCCGCCGCCAGCGCATTCCATACGCCCCGGGACACCGCTGCCGGATCATCTAACGGCGTATCGGGCGGCAGATACGCAGGATCGAAATGCGTAATCTCGAGCAGCGTCTCCTCAAGGTACGCCCGTTCGGCGCCCCGAACGCCCAGAGAACGGAATCGCTGCTCCTCGGCGCCGGGCTGCCGCGTCTCTGCGGGAACGTCGGTATGGGCAACGATCACGTCGAAATCCGCCGGGTCAAGGTTGGGCGCGCGTTCTATCGCAGACTCGATATCGGTTACCGGCAGATCGATGCTGGTTTCCGCCCGGATGTCGAACCCTCCCGTCACGCGATCAGGCGTCTGGTCAAGATCGCTGCCGATGCTGTTGAGGATCGCGAACACCATCATCGTGAAGATCACAAGGGAAAACATTGCAACGGTCAAACCGGTCCGGAACTTGGCCTGCATCGGGTAGGCGATCGCCGGTTTGAGAATCGCCTTGATCTGCGTAGACCCTCCTAACGCCGCCTCGAGTCCGCGGGCGATCAGGTCAGCGTTGTACATCAGCAACCACACAGAGGAAGCAACCATCCACGTCCCGGACAGGATGAACATCTCTACGCTTCCGTTTAACTCCCCGGTCAGCCAGTTGAGCGCATCGAACGGAAGCGCCCAGAACACCAACACCGTCGCTCCGATGAACGTGAAAGAGGTTCGATCAACCGCTTCTTCCCGCAGACCGCTTCGCCGGAGCAACGTCCGGATCAAGAGACCGATCCCGACCAGCGTCAGGCTCACGCCCATTGTCCACAACGCGGCGAGATCCACCTCGAGACCCCACGCCGCCAGCAGGACGCCGATGAGAATCAACGGCCAGCCGATGGCGAGGTAGGGCTGGAACACCCTGAACAGCGCGAGCACGGTAAGAACGATCCACGGAAGGATCAGGAGATGTAAAAACAACATCACCACGGGCAGTACCGCGCCCTCCCCGCGGCGATGCGCCGTTACGGCCCGATACAGGTAGTAACCCGGCCCCAGGGTCGCTTGCCCAACGCGTGCCAGGCGGATCAGCAACGGTGGGGTGTCGGACGGAACGAGCTCCTCCGGCAGTCCACGGATGGCGACCACGATGTTGAGACGGCTTACGCGGTATGCGGACACGGCAACCGTCGCCAGCGTTAAAAGCATCCCGGCCGAGAACGCCGCCACTACCGACGTCAGCGTGAAGCTGTACTGGAACGTGAACGCAGAATCTTCCTCTTCCCCGATGATCCCGCCCATCATCTGGACAAGCACCATGCTCGCAAGGATGCCGATCAGGGTGCCGATCAACGCCGCCCCGAGCGCGTAGGCGAACCCCTCGTAGGTGAACATCTGGACAAGGTGCCGCCGTTTCGTGCCGACGGCGCGTACGATGCCCATCTCGATCGACCGGGACGCCGCCAGCATCACGAACACAAGGAATATCAGCAGCAACCCGACGATGATCGAGAACGACCCGAAAATGGTGAAAAACGTCAGGAAGATATTGCCGAACAGTTCAGCAAGCTCCAGGCCGTCCCGCTTCAACTCATCGACCGCCAGGATCTGTAACCCGGAAAGCAAGGCTGTTACCGGAACGGTGAGGTCCCGGCGCTCAGACATTTCAATCGCCACGAGGATGTGCGCAGCCAGCGCTGAATCCGCGGCCTTTGAACGAAACACGTTCGTCACTTGCACGTCTGGCGCGGCGTTGAACGGCCCCTGCCCGGAGAGCGCCTCACCGGCAGACGTGAGCAGGGCGGCCGTCCCGGGCGCCAGATCAGCGCTGTTCGCCTCGACGTAAGCCATAAGATCCGCCCCGGCTCCGGTCCCGGCGAGCGACTCCACCAGTGACGCCGCCACCGTGAAACCATCCGGTGAACTCACAAGAGCCGCCAGGGCCTGCCCACCGGCCCCGTCCGTTCCGTCCGGGAACCCCCCGGCTCCCGTCAGGTCGACAAAGGGCAATGCGATGAGAAACCGGTCCCCGATCGCTGCCATCAGATGACCGGACGCGTCGGTGTCCAACAGGGGAGCCAGCAACGCCCCGACCTGCGAGGCCTGTTGCGCCGTAACCGTTTCGCCGGGCTCCAGCTCCGCGATCAGGACCCTGAGATCGTCTTCGTTGCTGTCGCTCAGAATGCCGCCGCCGCCGGTATCGGCATATGCGTTCAATACCTTGATCACGTCCGGCGTGCGGAGCACATCGAAAAGCTGCTGCGCTACGACCGGGTCGGTGAACTCAATTCGCAGCGTCTCCGCCACGTCTGTCGCGAGGTCTACACCGTCCCTCACCCCCCCGGTGGCTGAAAGGTCGATTCGATTGACCTGCCCTTCCCGCGCCATGATCCGCTGCATGGCGCCGAGAGAGATGATCGCTCGATGGTCATTCGCTGCAAGGCCCCTGTCGCGAACGATCGCCCGCGTCGTGAAGGAATGCCGGCCGGTGGGCGAAACGATCACGATCTCGTCGCCGGCCCGCGCATCGAGCTCTTTCGCTCCTGACTCGTTGATCAGGACCTCGTTATCCCCGAGCTCATCGAGCCGGAACAGTTGCCCGTCCAGGGTACGGATCTCACCGAATCCGTCCTGGCGCGTGCCGTCAAATCCGACGACCGTCATCCTGGATTCGGTGAGCTGAGAGCGAGTGTCCAGGACCGGCAGGACCTCCCGTATCTGGGGCATCACCCCGTCAATCCGTCCGTCCGCCGTCGTGATGTCGAGTACGAGGGACAGCGTCTCCGCATCCATATACAGGTCAGCGAAAAACCCCGCCCCGTCCGGGTTTTCGCCGAACACCTGGCTCTCCGTACTGCTTCCGATCTGCGGCGTGCGCAGGCGGAGGTCCGTGTGACCGAGCGCGTCCAGGACCACGCCCCGTATCGAACCGGTCACGGTGTCACCGATCGCCAGCGATGCTGAGATGATGGTCGTAGACAGCATCAGGCCGACGATAATCAGCACCGTTTGAGCGCGCCGTCTCGGGATGTTCCGGAGAGCGAGCTTCATCAGGATGCGATTGCGGAGCGCCATCGTGATGATCACGAGGCTCGCGATCGCCAGGATGCCAGAGAGCGTGATGGCGAGTCCCGCCATCGGTACGCCAAAAAGGTTTTCCAAAGGGGGTTTAACTTTCTCCGGGAACCGGGTCTTCGATCACCCCGTCACGCATCTTCACGATCCGATGCGTACGGCTGCCCACCTCAAGCGTGTGCGTTACCAGAACAAACGTCTGCCCATGCTCTTTATTGAGATCACACAGCAGGTCCATAACCTGGGTCGTATTCTCTGAATCCAGGTTGCCTGTGGGCTCATCAGCCCAGACGATGGCGGGGTCGTTCGCCAACGCTCGCGCGATAGCCACCCGCTGGATCTGTCCGCCCGAAAGCTCGTTCGGGTTATGGTCTGCCCAGTCGGCCATCCCGACCTGGTCCAGCTTCTCCATGGCCTTCGTGTGCGCCGCCTTTGACTTGACGCCTGCGAGGACGAGCGGCAACTCGACATTCTCCCGCGCAGAAAGTACCGGAAGCAGGTTAAATGACTGGAACACGAACCCCATCGATCGCGCCCGGTAATCGCTCAGCGCGTCATCTGACATGCCTCGCAAGGGCCGGTCGTCGATCGTGATTTCGCCGCGATCGATGACGTCCAATCCGGAGAGGCAGTTCAACAGGGTGGTCTTGCCACAGCCGCTGGGTCCCATAATCGCAACCATCTCGCCGCGAGCCACCGACAGGCTGACGCCTTTAAGAGCCTCGACCACCACACTACGCGACCGGTATGTCTTGAAGACATCCTTGGCCTCGATGATCCAGCCATTTTCCAAGCCATGCACCCCCCTGTAGAGGTTTGTCAGATCGTGTAGTTATCGGATTGTCGTCTCTATGTTCGTACGGAAACCGCCCCGGGGCTATAGTTGCCGTCGAATTCGCAGGAATTGGCCGCACCATCCCATCACGGGGCGGGAATGAATTGGAAGGTTTAATTCCGGCGTCAGCCATCGCTTTGACGCCCGGAGTCGCTCAATGACCAGATTGATCCTTGTACGTCACGGTGAGACTGACTGGAACGTGATCGGGCGGGCCCAGGGACAGGCCGACCAGCCGTTAAACGAGCGCGGGCTGGCGCAGGCGGAGCTGGTTGGGCGGCACATCAGAGAGAATTATGACGTCGGCGTGATCTGGTCCAGTGACCTTTCGAGATGTGCGCGGACCGCTGGCGCCGTGGGCGCGCCCGTCCGGTTGACCGAAACGATTCGCGAAATCAACTTCGGTGAATGGGAAGGGCGGCGCTGGAATGAAATACGCACGGAAAGCCCGGAAGGGATTGGTCGCTTCGTATCCGGTGACCCGCAGTTCCGTCCGCCTGGCGGCGAATCGATGAGTGACGTCGTGATACGGGCAAAGCGTTTCATTGAAGAAACCGGTCTGCTGAAGATAGACGGTGACGTCGTGATCGTAGGGCACGGCGGCTCGCTCAAGTGCCTGCTCGTCGTATTGCTGGATCTGCCGGACGCCGCCGTGGGCCGGTTTCATTTCTCGAACTGCGGCCTCAGCGTGGTGGGCGTGAATAACGGCTCAGCGACGCTTATGACGTTCAACCACACCGCTCACCTGGATGCTGCGTCAGCGCCAATCACCTAACGGTCCGGGTCTTGCTTTCCCGATTCGTTCAGGATCAGGTACTTGCAGAAGGGATCACCGTGTGTCAGGCATGCGACTCGTTCTACCGGAGCCGCGACGACGGCGGAAATAACCGCGGTGTCGTAAGTGCACAGCTCCGGATTGCTGATGGCGACGGAACGGAACGGGCAGTTCATCAGGCTGATGGAGATCTGGCCGTTGTCCTCGCCCACCACCGGAGCAAAATCTTGATCGCGGAGCACGTCGATCAAGCTGACGATCCCGGCGCCGTTAACGCCGTGCTGATCCACCGATTCCCGGGCTATGTCCTTCAGGACATCATCGAGTAACTGCCTGCCGCTCCGCTCAGTCAGCGATTCAGGCCCCAGGGAGGCCAGCTTGGAGATCAGTTTCCCGAGCATCTGGCTGTAGTGCCGGGGCCGGGTTTCGTGGCCGCGTTCTGTCAGCGAGAACGAAAACTCCGGCCTGCCGGTGCCGCGCCGGACCTCGGTAAAGGTGACCAGCCCGTCGCGTTGCAGGATATCGAGATGGCGCCGGATGGTCGCCGGCGCCAGGCTGAACTCGGCTGCCAGGCCTGTAACCGTTTCAGAGTCTCGACTCTGGATGAGTACGAGAATCCGGTCCCGTGTGGATGATGATGCCATCGATTGTCGGCATTCCGTGCTGTTACGCGGTCGGCGTCAGCTGTGAAGCCCGCCCGCCACGCTTGTCGATGTGAGCGAGGCCCGTACTGTTGGCTAATCCAGGTAACCCTATCATGCAGCAGGCCAAGCGCGAGTATGTTTCAGACTTGTTACGTTGAGTTTCGTGATTTCCGAGGACCAATATCTGGTATACTGGTACGCTGGCTCCGGGTCCTGACTTAATGACGCCGGGCCTCTTTTTTTGGACCTGACGCGGCCCTGACCGTTGTTTGGTCCGGACCCCCGCACAAACTTCGCGGGGCCAGCCGCTGGGAGGAACGCCCGTTGCCGACGAAGAAACCCGCCACCGCCACCGGCAAAACCGCCTCAAAAGCGAAGGCCGGTTCCAGGACTGCCAGCGCCGCCAAAACGGCGGTAAAGGCCAAAGCCACCAGGGCGACGGCAAAATCCAAAGCAGCGGTCGCAGTCGATGTCGCCGAACAGGCGCCCGTTGAGGATTCCTCAGACTGCAAACACTCCTGGCTTATCGAGCCCCCGAACGGCCCGACCAGTAACGGCTCGTGCGCGCACTGTGGTCAGACGCGCGAGTTCCGCAACTCCTACGAGTACACGCCTTCCTGGACCGCACGGTCCGGCAAAGCCGCCGCCGGTAAAGCCGCCGCAGCGAAAGCAGCGGCCTCGAACAGCGGTTCCGCCAAGGCCGCGCCTGCTGGCAAAGATTCCTCGTCCGCACGCAAGTAGTTCCCGGCTGAGCCTGGCTCCCTAACGGAACAGGTCAAATTCAGGACTGCGTTGCAGCGCGCGTGCGCTGCTGGAGTCAGAGGTCTTGAGCTGGAGGCCGCGGACTATCGCCGCCGGGACGCCCCCGAACTCCCCCATCACGAGTTGAGCGGCTGACGCAATTTCGTCAGCCACCGCGACCACGGTCCCCTGCAACACCCGGCCGTGATCGTCTCCACGGCCTCGTGCATCGTCCAGCGGCTCGATACCTGCGACCCCGACCGCAACGTTTGTGCTGCCCTCGCGCCAGGGTCTTCCGAACGAGTCGGACACGATCACCGCCAGCGGGCCCCCGACCCGCGATTCCAGCGTTGACCTTATCAAGCGAGCGGAACCGTCCGGGTCTCGCGGCAGCGTGATCACCTGGCCGGGGACCGCCGAGTTGGAGTTGTCGACGCCGGCATTTGCGCAGACTAAGCCGTGGATCGTTTCGGTTATCAGCACGCCGGGCGCCGCCCTGACGATCCGCGCAGACTGCTGGAGGATGACTTCGACCAGTCGCGGATCCTTCTGCACCGTCGCCGCCAGCTCGTTTGCCCGGTCAGATGGCGTGACCTTTTCAAGGTCCACGACAGCGCCTTCAGCTTTTGACACGATCTTCTGAGCCACCACCACCACATCGCCGGGCGTCAGAGGGCTTCCCTGCCGTTCTGCGGCGTCAAGGATCATCCCGGCCGGCTCATCCCCTTCCCGCACTTCTGGAAGGCCCTCTATGGCGATTATTTCAATGCTTCGTGGCAAATAATGACCCTGTCGGTCGCTCATCCGGCTGATTGTGGTTGACTTGTGCGTCTGTGCGCCCGGCGATCCCGGCTGCGGAGTAGAACATTATCGCCGTCACGGCCAGCCCCGTGCAGAAAACAACCCCGGAGTATGCAATCCATGCCGACAGTTCCCAGGAGCCTTCTCTTTGTGCCCGGCAACCGGCCGGACATGCTCGACAAGGTGGTACGCGCGCCTGCGGACGCCCTGATGCCGGACATGGAAGACGCAGTGCCGTGGGGCGAAAAAACGGTCGCACGCCGCGGGATTGCGGAGAAACTCGAGCTGCTTGCTGGATCGGGGATCCCGGTGATACCCCGCCTCAACTCGCTCGACACAGGCCTTTTTGATGAGGATCTTGAGGCGGTGATGGGACCCTGGATCGCCGGCGTGTCGGTCGGAAAGGTTCGTAGCGCAGGAGACGTGCGTCAGATAGCTTCGGCGATAACCGCCTCGGAAAGCAGAAACGGACTTCAACCGGGCTCCATAGACCTGTACCCGTGGATAGAAACGGCGCGTGCCGTCGTGGCGGCATACGAGATTTGTAACGCTTCTCCACGTATCGCCGCCGTCTGCTTCGGCGCAGAGGACTACTCAAACGACACTGGGATTCCCAAGGACATGGGTGACTGGCGCTCATCCGGCTCAGTTGCTGAAACAGGTGACCCTGAAACGGTTGGCGCAAACGCCATCAGCCGGGCGCTGGGTTACGCACGCAGCGCTATCGTCGCGGGCGCCGTCGCCGCCGGTGTGGGAGCGATCGACACCCCGTATGTCGCTTTCCGGGATCATGACGGGCTGGCGCGTGAAGTGGAGATGGCGCGGTCGATAGGGTTCGATGGCAAGTTTGCGATCCACCCCGCTCAACTTGACGTGATCAATAACGGGTTCACGCCGGACGATGAAGAGATAGCCAATGCGACCCGCATCGTGGACGCGGCGGCTGTCGCGGAAAAGCAGGGTATCGGAGCTACGTCTCTGGACGGAAAAATGATTGATCGACCAACCATCGTCCGGGCGCGCGCCCTGCTGGCCCGCATCGCCTGACCCGTAATGCCTGACGCGTAATCCGGACGCTCCCGGACGCTCCCGGACGCTCCCGGACACTCAAGGAAGCTCAGGGCTCGATCCTCGACAGCACCCCGTCCTCGACCAGCCGGAACTCCGGGAATGAAGCGGCAACAGCGTCGGCTTCATAAAGGGGCCTGATGCCCAGATTGTGGTCGATGATGGCGAACACACGCGCCTGCAGACCCGTTGGCCGGGTATCCGGCATCCTGTCCGGGAACTGCCGTGCAAGATCGTCCCAGTACCAGTCGAACACGATGTGCGGTACCGACACCGGCATCACCTCGCGCCCGGGCTCGGCGACGTATGACTGGTACCAGAGGCTGAACACCGTCTCTTCTCTCCGGGTGAACACGATGGATTCCGGCCCCATCACCTCAAACGCCGCCTCAACGTAGTCAGCCGCCTCGCGATCATCGCTCAGGTCGAGCCGGGCGTAGTTCGTGACGAGCGAGAAGCCCGGCACCACGATGATTATGATCACGACTATGGCGCCTGCGATCACGCCGCGCCGGGCGGTTCGGAGGACGGGCAACGCCTTCCGTAACTCGTCGACCCCGGCAAACAGGCGCAACGTTCCCGCCGCCATCCACACGGAGAACAACATGAACGCGGGAATCAAGTAGATGAAAGAGTCAACCGTGCGGTACGTGACGGCGTACACGACCAGTAACGTCATGGCGATTACCTGGGCGGCAACGAACGATCTCCGGGCTGCCCATACCGCGGTCACTCCGGCCAGACCGAGCAACACGCCGAAGAACGCGAACTGGGCGAGCAGGAGATCGGCCGAGGTGATCAGTCGATCAAATAGATCTTCCAGGCCGACACCGAAGGCGTAACCCTGGTACACGGTCCCACTGACCATCCACCAGAAGCCCTGCAGGGTGTCTGGATGGCCCCAGTTGAGCGCCGGGGCCTGGGATGAGGCTATCGGGGCGTAGGCGTACACGCTTAGACCCAGGACGCCGCCCATGACGATGGGTAACGCGTGGCCCGGCCGCAGCTTTCGGGTTCCACCTCCAACCAGCCCCCACGCCAGTAACGGGACGATCAGAGCGGCGATTGTCAGGTGATTTCCGAGGGCGATGCCCCACAGCAAGCCGATGCCGAGTCCGAAACGCCAGCTCAATTCACCGGCTCGTTGACGGTCTCGCAGGCCCAATGCCGCCAGTAACGTCGCCGACACGAACAGCGCGTTCAACGCATAAACCTCGGTGACGGTGGCCTGTGACCACAGCTCGCGTGAGGCGGCTAACGAAAGGCTGGAAACCCCGGCGGCGATGAGCACATACCGGTCGTGGAGGCGTTCAGCGAGGGGCAGAGTCCGCAGGATCTGTACCGTTGCCACGAAAAGCAGCCCGATAGCGGCGGAAGCCGTTAACGCGGAGAACAGGTTTCCGCGAAACGCCTCGCTGCCGAACGGCACGATCGCGGAAAATCCACGCAACGCCAGCAGGTAAGTCGGGTACCCGGTCGGGTGTGGGATCCCCCAGGTGAACGCCGCTGTGAGGAGATCACCACCGTCCGAGGCGGAGTTGTTCCAGGTGAGTCCCGGAGCCAGGGTGAGACCGTAGAGAGCAAACGCCAGGATAGCGACGCCCAGCGCCGCCAGGCTGACCCGATGTCTGTAAATAGCGCCGGACCGGCGTCCGCCGGTTGGCGCTGTGAGGACGGTCATCTACCTGTCCGTGGTCGTTGTGTGATGCGAGCGTCCGATGTCTGCCAGGCCTGGGCCCAGATCGGAGCGAAGAAAAGTCGGTCACAAATGAAAAGGGAGCACGGATGAACCGCGCCCCCTTTTCGATTTCTGCGTGTCAGCCGACGCGCCTGCGCCGACCGTTATCCGGCTGCGGTCGCCTTACGCTGGCGTCGGATGTAGAACCCTCCGCCTACGATCAGCAGCAACCCCAGGGTCGTTAGGACGATCGCCTGCGTGTTGGTTGGCGCCACGTCACCGGCAGACGGGAGCACCGCTCCGCCTGTGGCGCCCGGGATGTCTCGGGTCTTGGAGCCGAGCTTGAATGTCGAGAAGCTGGATGTCTGAGCCTGGAACTTGTACGCACCCTCCACAAAGGTGAACGTCGTCGCAAGCTCGGTCCAGGGGCCGACCGACGGGTCTGACGCCTTGAAGATGGCCACGCTTTGTGGGTCCTGGTTGGCGGAGAACAGGTCAGCGGTTGGAACCGTCAGGCTGATTGTTGCGAGCGCGTTCAGCGTTACTCCCGTTACTTCGTTACCCGAAGAGTCCACGAACTGCACAGTCAGCGGCTCCGCATTCACGGGATTAACGCCGCCGGGCAGAGCGACAAAGTCCTCTTGCTTCACCGAAGTTGGAGCGACCGAAGTACCGCCTGATGTCGGTACAAGTTCAGCAACGACAGCGAGCGCCGTACCGCTTGGAGCGGCGTTTACAGGAATCGATACCGTGGCGCCTGTGGCGTACTGGAAGTCGGAGTCGTCTGATGCTGGCTGCGGAATCGTAAGAGTTGCGCCCGCAGACGGCATGATCACGCCGGTAGACGCCTGGGTCTCGCCTCCGAGACTTGGCGCTGTCGGAATGTCCGTCGGGTCTGATCCCGCGGGAGGTGAGGTAGAAGCGGGCGGCGTGAAGTTCGTGACGCTCACCTCGAAGGATTCGATGATACCGGTGCCAGCCTGCGACACTTTTGCCGTTAGTGTCGCGTTGCCGGCCGAAGTCGCCGTGTAGGTAATCGAATTTCCGGTCGCGTCCGTAAGTGTGCCACCCCCGGACCCGGTGAGGGTCCAGTTGACCGTCTCGCTGGTGACAGCGGTACCCGCCGAATCAGCGCTTTTGATCGAAGCGGTGAATATCGCGGCTCCACCAACCTGGATGCTGGCCGAGCCCGGGGCAACGGTTACGGAGCCGAGTTGAACCGTATCGGTCGCCGGAGTTGTGACCTCATTCAGATTTGTAACCGGGTTGAGCGCATCAACACCCGTGCTTGGGAGTGTGCCGTCTGATGACGAAAACACGCTGCAGACGTATGTCGTGTTGGCAAGGACGGTCACCGTCTGCGTAGCAGTGGTCCTGTCGGCCACGTCAACGCTCACGGTTGAGCCGGACGGCGTCGGGACACAGTCCACCCGGTAGCCATCGACGATAGCGCCAGACTCGGGAAGAGTTGAACTATCGTCTGCTATGGTCCAGTTAACTTGGATGCTTGTCGGACTCGACGCGCTCGCGGACACCTCTGTCGGCAATTCGGACGCATCAGCCCATGGATTGGCCGATGTCGCGACCATGACGGCGATCAGTCCCAGAGCGAAGATACCCAGTATCCAGCGCTTCGGGACGACGGATCCAACGGATCCCAGCATCGGCTTCCTCCTGCGATCGGCAAGCATATTGGGCCAGGACGCAAACGCTGTGTTTACGCAGGCCCCGAGAGTACTAATACGACACTCTCGTGGTCGATTTTCGAGTGTTAGCTAAGGGCGCACAGAAATCGGACGCGCATAGTTCGCGAACGACGTCACGATACACTACGACTTTTCGCGCAGTCAAGGTACGGAAGCCCCTCCGGAAACCTATAAATCCGAGGTCGATTCGCCGTCATCTCAATCCGTCCGGCGGACTCTCGTTGCTCTTCATACGGTCCGCCCTCCGAGTGGCTTCCTACGACCGCCCTCCTCCGGGTGCCAACGACCACCCCGGCGC
>JADFQR010000014.1 GCA_022561735.1 Chloroflexota bacterium
TGTTTAAAAACGTATGCCTGGAAGCGGTGTTGTCCGGGCTCGCAAGCCAGAAATAATAGTTTTTTGTTTGCGTGGCCGCAAAGTCTTACTATCGAAGATATTATCAGTACTTCAGCCGACATCCTGGCGCCAGCTTCAACGCCGCTTCCGTCCGCTCGCCGTCCGTGACCTTCCGGTAATTCCATCGAAACGCGAATTCGTCGCAGTATCGCTGCAAATGCTGCTTGCTGACGTGATGGAAGGCTCCGTGGATGCCGCGCTTGAGCAGCGCGAAGAACGACTCGCACGTGTTGCAGTGGGCATCGCCCCGACTGTATTCCTTCATGTTATGTTTGACCCACTTGTGCCCACCCGAGAACGTTCGGCCAATCGTTCGGTATGGTGCAAGGTCGTCGGTCATTAGGCGAGACTTACTCTTGTCCACCATGTCGTCAATCGCAGCGCGGAGATTCTTACCGTTGACCTTGGGTACAACCCGCGTGCGCATCGGTCCGCTGGACACCTACCAGGGCATGGCCGAGGGCAGCATTAACGAGGATTTCAAGGATACGGCGGGCTTTTGGCCCGCCCAGGTCTCGGGTCAAGATGCCGCGGGCGTTTGGCCCGCCCAGGTCTCTGGTCAGGATGCGGCGTGCGTTCGGCCCTCCCAGGTCCCTGGTCATGAGACTGAAGACCGATTTGATCAGCGCCACGGGTGCCGCGCTGTATTCAGCGTCAAGCCTTGCCACAGGCCCGGTGTGCCGCATGGCTCCCTCCCCAGAGTGCCAGTACGTCCAGGTTTTCGGCCAGCCCAACTGAGACCGGCTCTCGTACTGCTCCCTATCGTGCCTCGCTCCCGGCGGGGACTCCGGCCCACACGTATCAACAGCGTTGAACTACGTGGTCACAACGGATGCGGGCGGACACCCATAAACCACACCGGCCACCCACATGAACGTTGAGATGAGATGGCCGCCGGTTTCGGATTAAATCTCCGTACCAAAACGAAACGTCCGGGAACACCCGTCAAAATCAGACTTATACGCACAGCTGGCCTGGATCTGCCGGCAATCACGACGCTCTCCTGGTTGCCGAAATCCAGTACGCGTCCGACCACCGGCCGTCCTGGATCGAGCGCAGGCCCGGGGGCAACACGATCGTTACCCGCGAAAAGGCCCCGGCGGAACAGCCGGGGCCTTTGATCATCCTATGTAAATGGAACCGAAACCGGGGATACTACGCCCAATCCCAGTCGCCGGAGAGACAGAAATCGCCATTCACTTCACGAAGCCGAATGACCGGCGCCTTGGGTTGGGCGACGCCCTCGCCATTGTGATTCGGTACCCAGCCATCCACGAAACGCGTCTTCTGGTACGCGAAGCACACGGGACCAATCCCGTCGGAAGCGACGCTGCCGTTACTGTTGATGGAACTCTGGATATCGACGCATATTTTGCTGTCACAATCGAACGGAGCTGATGACGGTGCCGTCAACGCACCGCCGTCGGTGCAGCAATCGATCCAGGTAACGTCCATCAAAGCTGTGCCGGCGGACGGTATCGTGTGCCCCGGCGCTTCGGGCGGATCGTCTTCAACTGACCAGAAGGTGCCGGTGGGCAGGCCCGAGTAGGAGATCCTGGCATGCCCTCCCTCGTTGCCTGCCCCGGCAAAATGGGAACTTCTGACAGTTCCCGAATCCTCGTCCGGGGAGTCCAGGAGGGTGACGAGATGAACCTGCTTCGGGCTTCCCGAGTTGTCCCAGGTCCGGATGAGGGCGAACATCATGATATCGCCGTGCAGCTTCCCATCACTGGTGAAACGGATCTCTTCCAGGCCGCCCAACGCCTCGAAACCGCCGATGTCCAGGTTCACCCCCGGCGTGTTGGCGCTCGAACCGTCGGGTGAGCCGTAGCTGTACCACTCGGCGATCGTACCGGGGTAGTCGATCGGCTCCACAGTCTGCGGCGTTGCGGTACTCGTAATGCCGCCTTTGCGGACGCACCAGGTTGGGATGCAAATATCCCCCGGGCCCGTGAAACCGGCGTAAGCGCGCTGAGCGAGCGTCGTGGTGAATTGCGGCGCGACGTAGAGCGCGGTCGCTGCGGCGCCTGCTATTGCGCCCTTCGTCATGAACGACCTGCGAGTAACTCGCGGACCCTTCTTTTGCCGTTCAGGCTTTTCCACCACTCTGGTTCCACCCGTAATCGCCATCAACGCGCTCCTAATTCAAAACCCTACATCTGGTGAGGCCGGACAGACACCGGAAACTTATCCGGGTTGGTTCCAGGGGAAATACGCCTATCGACCACCCGGACTGCCGGATTAATTGCAGCCCGTTGAGACGACAGACATACAGGCGCGCCGGTTTGGAATCATTGGAATCACAGGGGGGGTAGGGTCCGGAGATACGCCAGTCACAGCGTGACTGAAGTTCGCGGGGACACCCGGTTACTTTGAGGGCCGGGACAGAGTGGGACTCAACATCGCACGTGCGATGAACGACCGAACCATCGATGACGGGGAGCGGACACTGCGGATCAGGCGGAGCGGAGTTGATACGCGTTGTCCGGATTGCCGGTTTCTACAGGATGCGGTGGGCGGCCGCCGCCAGGATAACCGGCAATTTCGCATGTGCGTGCGCGGGGAGCCTGCCCGGCTGGAAGGCGGTCGGCTTCAGGCGGCCTTGTCGCGCCCGGAGTCGGCCCGGGCCAGGGCGAGTACGGACTCCATGTTGTCCGGCATCACGAACTGGGCCCGTCCGCACTGGGCGCACGAGGACTGCATGCCGTAAGGGCTGGCGTCTGAATACACATCGCCACCGCAGAAGTCGCATATTTTGAATTCGAACACGGCGCTCATCCCATCTTGCTCGGGGTCTCAGGAAAGTCCTACGTTCAGTTCGGCGTCGAGATGACCGATCCGTCAATCGGGAGAGGCATCACGACCCGCGTGACGCCAGTTTCACACGCACGACAGTCGTGTTGGGTTGCGCATTAGTGCAAGTTCAGTGGCCAAAAAGCGCCATGTTTGAGCCGATAGGATCGGACCACTCGTGTGCGCCGGGTTTGTGTGGCGAGCACAGCATCGGCAATTTTGAAGTTGCGAATGGCAAAGTTGTAGCGATTCTTTCCACGCAGCGACAATGTAGCTACACGACACGCTGTACTCAGCCCGTGCGCACCCGGCAACCCGAGCGACTTCGCGCTCTGGCTACTGGCATCGGAAGCCGGGTCATCGTCGCCGACCCATCGGGCAACCGGCCGATTACCGGCGAGATTGCGTTCAACCCATGCTTCACGGCGGGTCGATTTGCGGGCCTGCTCGCAAGATCGGCGCGCGATCAAGTCTGAAACTTGCCGTAACCGCGCCCGTCCACGCTTGTTCGATTCCGCGCTATCGAACGAAAATCCGCAACGGCGCGGACATATCGAGAATGGCTTCGGCCACCGCTCACGGGATTATTTGACCCGGTAACGATGGTGGACCGTGTGATCGTGCTCGGAGAATTGCCCGGATGTTCGTAACTTCGCAGACTCGGAACATTGAAAACGAATGGTTATTGATGCTGGAAGAATGGCGCTGATTGCCCGGACAGGGCGATGATCTTGAACAACGGGGCGTATTATCGAATGGCGATGAATGAGTCAATGACACCGCCGGGCGGCCGCAAACAGGACGTATCGACCGGGAGTGAGACTGGTCCACAGTGGATTGGCGCACCCCTGACCCGCGCGCTCGGACGTTTCACCGGGCGGGAGCAAGCGCCCGAGGGGCGTCGAATCTTCGCGACGAAGCGGTTGCACCGAGCCGTCGGCACCTCCCCGCGCCCGGACCGCGCTGGGAGCGCGGAACGGCCGACCATCAGGATGTCGCGTTCATGAATTTCCTGGGCATGGGCGGGTTTGAGCTCGTCGTCATCGCAGGCCTGGCGTTTTTCTTGCTCGGGCCGAAGAAGATGATCGAGGTGAGCCGTAACGCAGGCAAGATAATCCGGGACCTCAAGAATGAGCGCGACAAGCTCACAAGAATGGTGATGCAAGAGTTCGACCTTGAAGCCGAAAAGCCCGGCGCTGCGACATCTGCATCGACGAATGAAGCCGTTCCTGACGGCGCGGTCAGCCGGACCCGGGAACAGGTGACAGATGCGGGCGGCGGTACGGACGCCGAGAACAGCGCGTCACCGGACAGCGCTGACGGACCAGACCAGTCAACAGGACGATCTGCGTGAACGATCGCAGTGAAACGTTCTCTTACCACTTCGGGGAACTCAAGCGCCGGTTCATCCACACGATCCTGTTCTTCTTTGTATCGACAGGCATCGCCCTGGTGTTCCACCGGCAGATCCTTCGCTGGCTGCTTGCGCCGGCTGAAGACCTCAACAAGTTCACTGATGGTCAGGCCATCTACACGGAGCTTACGGAGTTCTGGGGCGCGGTAGTAAGGATTTCTATCACCACCGGTATCGCCGCCACGATACCGTTTTTACTGTTCCAGGTAGTCCGGTTCGCATCCCCGGGACTCAAGCCGAGCGAACGCCGATGGGTCTGGTTCCTTGTACCCGGAGCCCTGATCTCGTTTGCTCTTGGCGTGACGTTTGGCTACTACGTTCTGCTCCCCCCGGCGATTAACTTTCTTCTGAACTTTGGCGGCGACATCGCGACACCGCTCATCCGCATCGGCTCCTACGTCGGCCTGGTGACGTCGCTCCTGTTCTGGCTCGGCGCCATATTCGAGCTGCCGATCGTGCTCTTCTTCCTTGCCAAGATCGGCATCGTCACGCCAAAGTGGCTGGCCGCGCAACGCAAATGGGTCGTGGTGCTGGCCTTCGTGGCGGGAGCCATGATCACGCCCACCTTTGACCCGGTTAACCAGTCGCTTGTGGCGGGACCGATCATCGTCCTTTACGAGCTCGGCTACTGGCTGGCGCGCATTGGCGTGAGGAACAAGGGCAAACGTGGTGTAGAGGCGGAAGCGGAAGCATAGGCCTGAACGCCGCCAGCGCTGAGGCTAACCACCCTCACCGCCGGAGCGCGACCGAGCCGCGCTGCTCTCTCAACACAAAAAAAGACCCGCCGATGAGGCGGGTCTTCGTATCAGATCAAAGCGTTCGTTGGCGCTCAGGAAGAGCCTTTGTCGCTTTTCGTCTTGTCGGCCACGTCGTCCTCGCCGCTTATCGACCGCCGCAACTCGCGCAGGCCCTCTCCGATGCTGCCGCCCAGACCCGGCTCGTCGTCATCGTCCTTGCTGTCGTCGTCGTTCTTGCCGGTCACCGAACGCCTGAACTCTCGGATGCCCTTGCCGAGACCACTTCCCACTTCCGGCAAGCGGCCGATGCCAAACACGATCACGATGATCACCAGGATGATGATTAGCTCTGTTGGACCGATCCTTGGCATTATCGCCTCACTCCAGCTATTTCCGGCCAGCTATTTCCAGCCAGTTATTTCCGGGACAGCAACGGATCAGGTGGTCTCTATCTGGCCGCCTCAAGTTCCGCGCCCGTGCCATCCGTAAGTATACGCCCGTGACTTTGACAGGATTCCCACCGCACGCAAAGGGCGGAAACAACCAACATCAGGCTCCCGATGGTGTTAGCGCGAGTCCGCAACCTGGAGGCCGCCCAGAATCCGAGACGCCCACAGCGCGTCAAAGCGATTCGATAGCGCTGGCGCTGGCGACCTTTGCGTGGCACGCGTGTGCAGGGCAAGTCACCCAACGATCATGCAAGTCCCCCGGCCGGATTCAAGAACGCACCGCCGCTGCTTCATTTGCTTCGCGGATTATCGACCGCCCGGGGCATAGAAACGCATGTCCCGCTGCTCTGATCTCAGGGCGAGACGAAAACCCGGAATACGTGCTGCGTTACGCACAGGTCCTCATAAGTGTGAACGGCGTCGCCCGCAGCGTCTTTATCGTCGTTTCCGTCTGATCACGCGTCCGTGTCGTGCAATCCAGCGGTCCATACGCAAAAGTTCACACATCCCCGTAGCGTCCGGAGCCGCGGCCGCAGCTATGACGCGGTCAAAACCGCCGTTCCCACGCGCCTGACACACGTCGTGTAATCAGGAAGCCAATTGGGAACACGATCAGACCGATGACGCCGAGCGAGGCCTGCCCGCCTGACCCGGTGGAGTTGCATGACCCTCCGCCGCCGTCAGCATCATCGTCTCCCGCTATAACGGCGCTGGCGGACGCCGGAGCAACCGTCGCCGTGGCAGCCGGTGCTGCCGTGGGCGCCGGGACAGCGGTTGCAACTGAAGATGCCGATGCCGGAGATACTGACGTCTCAGTGGAGCCGGCCGGTCCCCGGGTGGCGGTCGGCAGGGGACCCGGCGTCACCGTCGCGAGCGGCGATGGGGTGGATGTTGGCGCTGGTGGTGGTGGAGGCGGTGAGGATGTCGCCGCCGGAGATGGCGCCGGGGTCGGTGTGTTCTCGATCGCCTTCTTCACCGCCACGATCACGAACGTCGACAGCCCATTGTTCGACACGAGTTCGAACCGTACCGGGTCTGCTTCCGGGTCCACCGGAATCCACGCATACCGCTCAAGCGAGCCGTCCTCTGCACTCCGGAACACCTCGACGGAATCGTTAGCGTGCCCGTCGAGCCATGCCTTGCCCACATCCAGCCGCAGCGTCGCCGACTGAAGCGCGGTGTCCAGTTTCGTCGTAATGAACTCAACCGAAAAGGCGATGCCTGCGACACTCGCTTCATCACGCGCTAATTCATTGTCGATCACGCTGCGCACTTCCTCGTTCGGAAGCGCCTCGATCCGCAATTCGAGGAGCGCGCCGCCCGGGAACGCTGAAATATCTCCCGTGACTTTTACGGACCCCACGCCGACATCGGGCGATGTTTCCGAGAAATCGCGACTGCGCGTGGGGAGATCAATACTCAGGCCGGTCACCTGCGCCGTCACGGACGTTCCGTTCCCCAGGAATGGCGTCGTTTCCACGAGAACCCGGATCGTGTCGTTCAGGGTGTCGTCGGTGAAGGGGATACGCAACAACGCCCCGGCTGCCGCCGGTTCCACCGTCAGCCCGGTGGCCGTGTCTGTGAGGGATTCCAGCGTTAAACCTTCCGGCACGGCGACCGGGAGGATCAGGTCTCCGCCGATGGCAGGGATATCGATCCCCCCGCCGATAACCGAAGCCGGGGAGCCGTTGGAGTGCGTCGCCGTGGCGTTGGGGCTGATCGATACGAACTGCCGGACAGAGGCGAACGATGTCCCGCCCTCGGGGACCCGGACTACCGGCGGCACTTTGGTGAATGTTGCGATGTTTGCGGTAACGGTGGCGCCGCTGGTTAGCGTGGTTTTTACCGATCGCGAAAAATTGAAGGGCAATCCCAGCCCGGGTTCTGCGTCCACGGTAATCAGTTCACCGGCTTCGACCCCGGTATGCAGACCCAACAGCAATTCGTACTCATCCGGCGCACCAAATATCCCTGTGAAAGTGGAGGCCAGGGCGGTGCCGGAAGGGCCAAAGGCGGACACAATCACGTTGGCGCTGGTGGGTACGCCGTCCAGCGTGACACGCCCGCGAATGATCATCGGGTCAAGGATCTGCGCTTGAGCCGGAGCCACTTCAAGTAAGAGCTGGCCCGCGATAACAAAAGCGACGGCAAACATCAGCAACGCAGTGAGTTTTTTCACGGAACCTCCCGAACGCAGGCAGAGGCTAGAGGCTGAGTACGGCGGGAAAACCTGGCAGGCACGTATTTTAAGATGGAGGCTGTTACCCCCGGATGAAGGAGAGCGGTACGAAATCGCAACAGCACGCAATCCTGGCCGAGGTGGGCGCTAGCGGAAACCTCGCCGTCACCGTCTACGCCGCGGCCTTCTGGCCGATTCGAGCTATGTATCGATGAAGCGGGGGGCGGCCGCCGGAGTGGCGGCCACGGTACGGCGGTAGATCTGTAAGAACTCGTCCATCGCCCGCCCGGAACCGGCAAAGCCGCCGCGGCCGATCGCCCACTTCACGATCTCTACCCCGGGCCAGCTTTCGGCAGCTACGCGCTGCGTTCGCGACGCACGGGGAACTCTGGATTTAGCGCGGAACGGGCCATCGTCCGGGAGGTAGAGGCCCCCTACCAGGCCTGCGGACCGAACATCCCCAGGTTTGACATCGTGATGGAGATATCCAGCGCGCTCACCGCTCCATCGCCGTTGATGTCCACCCAGTTGCCGGGCGCACCATCAGTCCGGTCTGCGGTCGTAATTCCAAAACTAACCATCACCAGCGACACATCGGCGCCGTCCACAATCGAGTCAGAGTTGTTTACCAGGCCGCCCCTGAGTTCGATGGCAGGCATAACCACGTCCGACGCCACACTGAGGGACGCCCTCTCCACTGACAGGAAACCGTTCGCTGCAACCGCGATACGGTACGCTCCGAG
The DNA here is from genome assembly GCA_022561735.1 of Chloroflexota bacterium. Next base: position 8,376 of record JADFQR010000014.1, read on the forward strand.
AGGCACATTGACGAACGCAAACGTGCCATCTCCGGACACCGCCGCCGTCGCATAAACAGGCTCGCCACCCTCTGGTGTGAGGGTCACATTTGCGCCGATCGCCACCGTTGCGGAGACGGTGAACGCTCCCTGGAACGACAACTCCCCGGTGACATTGAACACGGCGATCACGGTGATGGTGAAGGTGGAGGCCGGGCTTACGTCGATCCCGCCGTTTTCAGTCCCGCCGTTGTCTGTGAGTTGAAGCGTAACCGCCGCCGCGCCGTTCACCCCCGGCGTGAGTTCATACGTCAAATCTCCAGCCGCGCTCAACGCCGGTTGAATTGCAAATAACGGGTTGTTGTTGTTTGACACCGTGAACGTCAGGGTCTGACCGGATTCGTTGGCGGCGCCTGCGTCCAACCCGTCGGCCCAGGCCGAGGTTGAATGCGCGCCGCTGTTCTCCAGGACCGACTCATCGCCGCCTGTCACGAAACTCGGCGCGTCGTTTACCGACACCACGGTGATCGTCACGGTCGAGGTCCCGCTCGACGCGCCTTCGTCGTCCGACACGCTGAACGTGAAGGAATCTATGCCGTTGAAATCCTGCGCCGGCGTGTAAGTCAGATCGGGCGCAACCCCGGACAACGCTCCAGACAGTCCGGCGAGGTTGAACTGGAACGTCAGCAGGTCGCCGTTGTCGTCGCTGACCGACAGGCTCAACGCCAGCTCAACATCCTCGTCCGTGCTGACCGCCTGCCCATTTGTGACCGGTGCGTGGTTCTCCAGTATCTGGAGTCCCGTCGGCATTCCCGTCGTCATCACGTCCCCGGCCAGGATGAACGCCGTGCGGAACGGGCCATCGGTACCCGCGTTCAACACCGGCTCGCCCATTGCCATCCGGGTTACGGTGAACGTCATTACCGGTCCACCCGCCGCGAGCGGACCGTTTTCGAGAGAGCATCCAAATGCGGTGGCGGTATCACCGTCCACACGTGCGGCCGGGATTACCGAACCACCGGCGTAGATCCCCACACACTGCGGGTCCGATACCTGGATCACGAGGTCGTCATGAATCACATTGACCTGTAGCGTGTCTGCCGCGGCCACGCCGATACCGGTCGCCTCCAGCGTCACGACCACTGAGTCCGTGATGTTGTCCAGCGTCACCGTAGAAGGGCTGAATACGAGCGTCGGGGGGTATTCGGATAGCACCTTGAGCCGGGCTGAAACGCCGACGGCCACCGTCTCGCCGTTCTCGAAGAATGTCGTGCGCAGCGGCTGGTCCGGTGAGAACCACAGCTCTATATCGCCCGCCCCGGTCCGCGTCAGGGTGAACTCCACGATGGCTCCGCTGTCCCCGAGCGGCCCGTTTGAAATGGCGCAGAGAAGTCCGCTCGCCTCGCCATCGAGGTTGACGGGAGCCCCGGTTCCAAACCCGCCGGCATAAATACCCACGCAAGAAGGATTTGAGATCGAGACCACCGCCGGGTCGTGAACGATCTTCAACTGGACCGTGTCCGCGGCGTCGGCCCCGATGTCATGCACCCCGACCCGGACCTGCACGGCATCGCCGATACCCGGCAGCACTACGTAACCTGACGGCGTGTCAGAGGCATCCGTGAATATCAGCGTTGCGCTTCCGTGATCGGCGCTGGCGGACATAGTGATCACGATCAGCGCAGCCATCGCTGCCAGCACCGTTATCAGCGCGGTTGAGGTTCTACGGGAGAACCGATTGCGTATTCCGTGTGTCACTTCCGCCTCCATGAGGTCCGTTACCAGCCCTGCACCGGGAAGTCGAACGGACCGTCAAATGCAGATGTCCTTGCATGGGCCACCAGGAACACCAGCGCCTGGGCGTCCCCGTTGTAGGGATCCACGGCCAGCACCATGCGGGCTGACTCTCCCACCATGTCCCAGTCACGCCGGTCGGCGGCCTCTTCGGCTTGAACCAGCAGCCGCAAGACCAGCCGCTGCGTCCGTTCACTCAGCGTGTCCGGCGTGACGATCGATTTGGCGTCGATCTCGGCATCGCCACGCGCCCAGCAGGTCCAGCACTCGCCGGTCGGAGCATCCAGCGCCGAATCCATAATCCGGCCCCTGTTCTTCTTCCTGCTGACGCTCACCGGTGTCCCGTGGGGAGAACGACATCTCTTGAATGTCAAAAGCAGCAGACCTTGCTGGGTAGTTGATCCGCTCGTTGTTCGGGCGGACATTCAGTAATTTCAGTCCTCGACGCCGAAGAAGGAGACAAAGACGGCGCCGAGGGATATAGGTGAACCCGGCAAAGTCGACCCGCAGCCGGTGTTCACAACTTATTGATATCGCACCGTTGGGTTAGCGACAACGACAGTCCATGCGTTGGTGTGTCTGGCTTTAACCACGGCGATCAGTCGGAGAAACGACGGCCTAAACCCGGTTATTACGATCAATTCGACCGTGCAGGAGACCGTTCATAGTCATGCTGAAGGCAGGCGGGAACGCCCCGGCGGCGCGCCCATCACAGGCCCGGATCTCCCGTTCACCGGCTCCCTGTCCGTGCATAAGTCGTTCATATGTCTTTAACGACCCGTTCACAGGGGCTTATTGCCGGTTTTCCTTTGCGTTCGTGTTGCCTTAATCGAGAACACGGGTATCGGAGCGAAGACCGGGCGGTACATCGGCCCCAGGTCCTTCATGTGTCAGCGAGAATTTCGGCAGTCTTGCGTCGCTGCGTCCCGCGGGCCCGTGGGCCAAATTGACGGAGGCCCCAACCCCGTCCAACGGTGATCGCAGATCGGGACCTCCAGCCCGCCGGCAGACCGGGCGACCGGATATTTCAGCGTCCACGCAGCCCTGATCTGGCTCGTCCAACCACGGCCTCAACCCGAAAACTTCCCCTTCCCACACCAGATCCCCGCCCGGACCGGTCCGGCGGCTGGTGAAATGGATCCCATGCGCCGGGTTATTCGGACCCGAGCGCGCCCACGCACAGTCCCGCACCCGGCGCCTGCGAGTACGTAACGAACGGGAGAAGCCTTTCGATGTTCAGCATGCCCGACTGGAACCCCGATGAACTCGGGCTGATAGTCTCGGAATACTTCGACATGCTTCTGCGTGAGCTGAACGGTGAGTCGTACGACCCTGCGACGTATCTACAGGGGCTGCGAGAGGTCCTCGACGGCCGTTCCGGGAATTGGATCGAGTTCAAGCTGGCAAACATCAGCGCCGCACTCGTGGATCTCAACCTGCCCTGCATCGCTGCTTACCCGCCTGACGGCAATGTCCAGGGCGTGCTTACCGAAGCCGTTCAGAACTATGCACGCGACAACGCGGGACCCTGGAAAATCAGTGAACCGCAATCTCAAGCAGAGCAAGACGATGCGCCTCGCGGCGAATCCGCGAGCGGGGACGGCGATGCGCCTGACGATGGCGAACCTAGTATCGAGGCCGACCTCGCCGACGATTCATCGGGTCGGCGGGCGGTGGAAACGCGCGCTCTGGACGTAGCGACGACCTTCTACAGTTCAACAGGGTGGTCCGTGAAAGTGGCCGACCCTGGCCAGCCGTATGAACTCGTATGCACCCGCAAAGACGGTCCAGAGTTGCACGTCGCCGTGAAAGGTACCGCCGGCCCCGGAATGCCGGTCTTCCTGACACCCCCGGACGTCGAGCACGCCCGGACCTACAAACCCTT
>JADFQR010000223.1 GCA_022561735.1 Chloroflexota bacterium
TGAAGCGTCGATAGCTCCCTCCGCCCCTCCGGCGCCGGCCACCATGTGGATCTCGTCAATAAATAGGATCGTCTCGCCTTCTGACTGGCGGACCTCGTCCATGACCGCTTTGAGCCGTTCCTCGAACTCGCCGCGGAACTTGGAACCGGCCACAAGCGCGCCCATATCCAGCGCCACCAGCCTGCGGTTCTTCAGCGATTCCGGAACGTCACCGCTCGCGATCAGTTGCGCCAACCCCTCGGCGATGGCGGTCTTGCCAACCCCGGCGTCACCGATCAACACCGGGTTGTTCTTGGTCCGCCGGGTCAGCGTTTGCATCACCCTTCGGATCTCGGTCTCACGCCCCACGACAGGGTCCAGGCGGCCGTCACGCGCCAGTTGAGTGAGGTCAGTGCCGTACTGCTCAAGGGCCTGGTAGCGCTGCTCAGCGTTCTCAGACGTGACGCGGGTGCGGCCTCTGATCTCCAGGAGCGACCGGTAGATCTTCTCTTTGGTCAGGTTGACTTCCTGGAAAATGCGCGCGCTATCTCCGGAACTTTCGTCCGCTATCGCCAGGAGCAGGTGCTCGGCGCTGATGAACTTGTCCCTGAGCCGCTCGGCTTCCGCCCGGGCGTTGTCCAGCACCTGCTGGAGCCGGGGTGTGGCGTAGATCGTCTGCGCAACCACCCCCAGCCGGGGGCTCTGGCGCAACGCCGCCTCCACCCGGTCCGCCAGCAGGTCAGGGTCAACGTGCGCCTGCGCCAGGATGCGGGAAGGCAATCCCTGCGGAAGGCGCAAAAGGGCAAGGAGAAGGTGCTCCACGTCCCACTGGGAATGACGGTACTCGCGCAACAGGGCCTGCGATGAAGTTATCGACTCGCGCGCCTGTTCGGTGAAGTCTGATTCTTTGAAAACCATTTTTGAGGAGCCTCTTTTCTCGCCGAATCAGCCGCTGATAGCGGTCAGGTTGTCGGCAGTTCAGTCATTCGGAGCCGGTTTCTTGCCCCGAAACTTGTTCCGGAAACTTATTCCTGGAAACTTATTCTGGGATCGTGTTCTCGATCCGCCGCAGGGCCCTGTTCAGGAGCCCGGTTCTGGTAATGAGCGGAGGGATGTCGCTGCCCTCCAGCGCACAATTTCCATTGTGAGTTCGTTCACGCGTCCTTCCAGTTGTGCGACGCGGTCCGATAGTTTTGTCATGATCTCCACCCCGGCAAGGTTCAGGCCAAGGTCATCTATCCATGTCTTGATCTGCAACAGCCGCTCAACGTCGCGACTCGAGTAGAGGCGGATGTTGGTGTCGGTGCGGTGCGGTTCGATGAGGCCCGCCCGCTCATAAGTCCGGATGGTCTGTGGGTGCAGGCTGACGCGCCGGGCCACGATGGAGATCGTGAAGACAGGCTCAAATTCCGAGAAGTTCATGCGTCACCCCCGGCCGCCTCGGCGGCCCCCGAGTTGTTCTCGAACGCATCGGGCCGCCCGTCCGTCTGAAGACCGCGTAACCGTTCCAACAACCCCTTTTCTTCTTCTGTCAGGTCCTTCGGCACGGTGATGGCTACCTTCGCCACAAGGTCTCCATAGCCGGCAGCCCCGCGCCCGTGTCTCGGCATCCCCTTGCCTTTCAACCGGAAACTGCGCCCCTCGACGGTCCCCGATGGCACTGTCAACGCCACCTTGCCGGTCATCGTCGGCACCTCTACCTCGCCTCCGAGCAGAGCGTCGAGGTATGAAACCGTCACCTCCGTCGTGAGTTCGTCACCCTTTCGCGTGAACACACGATGATTCCGGACGTCGATCTCGATCGTCACTTCTGTCAACTCGTCCGGACGCACCCTGATCCGGTCGCCGGGTGCGGTTCCCTTCGGGATCGTGACCTCAAACGTCCGCGGCCGGGAAGATACGCCGGAACCGCCGCAGTCCGGACAGAGCACGGTCCCATCCACGCCCGCCCCGCTACAGGTCCGGCAGGCCGACGAGCCCTGGATGGTGATCGTCCTTTTTGAGCCCGCGTAAGACTCTTCCAGCGTGATCTGGGCGTTCGTGCGCAGGGTCTGGCGACGGGTTCCGCCGAACGCGGCTTCAAAACCGGCACCCCCGAAAAGATCTTCAAGCCGGATACCGCCAGACCCGGAACGCCGGCCGCGCTGCCTGCCAAACCTGAAGCTTCCAAATCCGCCTGAGCCACCTGAACCACCGGCCGCCCTCATCTGCTCGGCGTGCTTCCAGTTATCCCCGAACTCGTTGTAGTCCCGCCGCTTCTTCGAGTCCGACAGCACCTGGTACGCCTCGTTGACTCGCTTGAAACGCGACTCGGCGTTGGCGTCACCGGTGTTGACGTCCGGGTGAAAACGGCGCGCCAACCGCCTGTACGCGAGCTTTATCTGTTTATCGTCGGCGCCCCGGGGGACGCCGAGCTCTGAGTAGTAGTCCTGTGGCATGGCGAAACCTGGTTGAATACTAGATCAGTTAGCTTGAACAGTCAATATACATGAGCGTTAGATACTCAACTATTTGATATATACACGCTCAATGATCTATACTGATTTCATATAGGCGGGTGCACTGCCCGCCACAGACCCCTTGTAAACCGTAAGGATTTCAAATGACGCTACAGACATGGCGCCCGTTCGCGGAGCTACGCAGATTCAATGACTTCAACGACCGGCGATGGTTTCCCCTGTCCCCGTCCCGCTTTGCTACGAACGCGGCCTCTGAGGCCGGAAGAAAGGGCTGGGAGATACCGCTCGACGTGGTCGAGAAAGACGGCGACCTGGTCGTACGCGCTTCCGTTCCAGGAGTGGAGCCGGCTGACATCAAGGTCAACATCGAGGACGGCGTCCTCACCATCCGGGCGGAGACGAAGGAAGAGACCGCACATGCAGAGTCGGAATACCTGAGGCGTGAGCGCAGAACCGGCTCATTCTTCAGGGCCGTCCAGCTCCCGGACACTGTTGACCAGGCAAAGGTAGAGTCCGAGTACGCAAACGGCGTTCTCACCATCACCCTGCCGAAGTCGGAAACAAGCAAAGCCCGCGATATCGCGGTGAAGGTGGCCTGACCCGGACATCGATAGCCTCGCTATAAAGGCAGAAGAAAGGCCCCCGGAATTACTTCCGGGGGCCTTTCCGCGCCCGTGCGTGACATGGCCAATGCCCCGTGCGCGCCATGTTTTTCGCCGTC
>JADFQR010000015.1 GCA_022561735.1 Chloroflexota bacterium
TCCCGGCCTGGATCATCGCCCGGTTGAGATCCAGGGAACTTCAGGCGGCCCCGGACGCTTCACTGTTAAGCGTCCACCAGCGGGTCAAGAAGGACCAGTTACATGCCAGTAATGGACAAACTGAAGGCGATCTCCGGCACCGCCGCCATCGTGGGCGTCGCCGAGGCGGACGAGATCGGACGGGTCCCTGACAAGGGACCTCTGGAACTGCACGCAGAGGCCGGCCGCAACGCCCTCGCGGACGCCGGCATCGACAAGAGCGAGGTCGATGGCGTTTTTACCGCCGGTTACTCGACCTACGATGTCGCCGAGTACATGGGCATCAAGCCCCACTTCACCGACTCCACGTCGGTCGGCGGCTCCTCGTTCGTAATCCACATCGCCCATGCGATGGCCGCCATACAGGCCGGCTACTGCGAAGTGGCGCTTATCACACACGGCGAGTCAGGCCGCTCAAACCGGGCGCGCGCAGCCGGAAACCCGGGATTGCCGGGAGCGCAGTACGAAATGCCGTACGGCATCATGGGCGCGCCCATCGGCTACTCGATGGCCTGCCGCCGCTACATGCACCAGTACGGCGAGGACCGCACGCGTGAGGCGATGGCCAACATCGCGGTCTCTACCCGCAAGTGGGCCAACCTGAACCCGCGAGCCTACTTCCACGACACCACGATGACCTTTGACGAGTACCACGACTCACGATGGGTCTCGTGGCCGTTCCATCTGCCTGACTGCTGTCTCGTGACGGACGCCGGGGCGGCCATCGTGATCACGTCTGCCGAGAGGGCAAAGTCTACGAAGAAGGGCGCGGTCAGAATCCTCGGCGTTGCTGAAGGCCACGACCACGCCATCCTGCACCAGATGCCAGACCTGACGATGCCCTTCGGCCGGAACACCGGTCCGCAGGCGCTCGAGATGGCGGGCGTCACGCACTCCAACCTGGACCTGGCGATGATCTACGACTCGTTCACCTACACGGTGCTCGTGACGTTGGAGAGCCTGGGGTTCTGCAAGCCCGGTGAAGGCGCTGACTTCGTGGCGGACCAGCGCACCGCGCCCGGCGGCGACTTCCCGCTCAACACGAGCGGCGGCGGGTTGTCTTACACGCACCCCGGCATGTACGGCATCTTCACGGTAGTCGAGGCCGTACGACAGCTCCGGGGCGAGACCGGAGAGCGTCAGCTAGACGACTGCAAACTCGCCATGGCCCACGGCACCGGCGGGACGCTGTCCTCAACCGGCACGGTAATCCTGGCAAGAGACTGACCGGCGCAACCCGGGGGGAGTCGACAATATGACAGGGGCGGGCCGGTGAGTCCGCCCCCGTCGCGCCTCCCGTTTCCGGTGAGGCCCGGGACGTGGGTTCGGAATACAATTGCTCTTTACTTTTGCGCGTCGTGACATCGGGCCGTCCGGGCATCCGATGCTGCCGGGCAATCAATCTCTCAACAGGACACCTGAATGGATAGCGTTCGCCACTTTCTGTCGGTCACTGATCTCGCGCCCGACGAGATACGCAAGGTGATCGCGCGCGGGCGTGCCCTCAAGGCGGGAGAGCGATCACAGGCGCTGGCCGGAAAGTCCGTGGCAATCCTGTTCGAGAAGCCATCCTTACGGACAAAGCTCAGTTTTGAGGTCGGAATAAATCGTCTCGGCGGTCATGCGATCTACTTCTCGCCGGACGAGGTGGGACTCGGTACCCGGGAGCCGGTGCAGGACGTGGCACGCGTGATGTCCCGGATGGCGGACGTAGCAATAATCCGGACCTTCGCCCACGAAGTGATAGAAGAGTTCGCGGAAGCTGCGACAATTCCCGTAGTTAACGCCCTGACAGACGCAGAGCATCCCTGCCAGGCCCTTGCTGATCTACTGACCATAGAAGAGGTCAACGGGGCGCTGGAGGGCGCCAGGGTGGCCTTCATCGGTGACGGCAACAACGTCGCGGTCAGCCTTGCCCTTGGCATGGCGTCGACCGGAGGACACCTGGTCATTGCGTCCCCACCGGGCTACGAGTTGCCGGAGGAAACGGTGCGCTGTATCGAGCCGTTGAACGCGGCGAGCGGTGGGAGCCTGACGCTAACCGCCGACCCGGTCGAGGCCGTTCGAGATGCCGACATCGTGTACACGGACGTATGGACAAGCATGGGACAAGAGTCAGAGAATCAGGCACGTCTCGAAGCGTTCCGCGGTTACCAGGTAAACCCGGCGTTGCTCGACAAAGCGCCGGACGGCGTTCGCTTCATGCACGACCTCCCGGCCCACCCGGGCGAGGAGATCTCGGACGGCATGCTGACCGATCCGAGATCGATCGTGTTCGACCAGGCTGAAAACCGTCTCCACGCCCAGGCCGGCCTTTTGCACTACCTGTTCTCGGGAGCCTGAAGCACGTGGCTATTCCCCTTATAGCGATCGTCGGCCGGCCCAACGTCGGCAAGTCAACCCTGTTCAACCGGCTTGCCGGGAGCAGGATCGCCGTGGTCAGCGATATCGCGGGAACGACGCGCGACCGCGTCTCCGCAGACGCTGAGTGGGAAGGCCGGCGTTTCATCCTGGTGGACACGGCCGGGATTGAAGGCAACAGCGGAGACATCTTCTGGCCGGACATGCGCGCGCAGGTGCTGAAGGCGCTTGAAGACGCGGACGCGCTGATATTTGTCACGGACGTGAGCCAGGGCCTCACCCCCGCGGACCGGGACGCGGCAAACCTGATTCGGCGTTACAACAAACCCGTGATCCTGGCCGCGAACAAGTCGGACAACATTCAACGCGAGCAGGCGGCGGTTGAGAGTTACGAGCTAGACCTGGGCGATCCGATTCCCATCAGCGCCTACCACAACCTGGGAATAACTGACCTGATGATCGCCGTGCTGGACCAGGTGTCGGCAGAACCGGAGCCGGAGCTAGGCAAAGAGATACGTATCGCCATCGTGGGACGCCCCAACGTGGGCAAATCCGCCCTGTTGAACGCGCTGACCGGAGAAAACCGGGCACTTGTCAGCAGCATCCCCGGTACGACCAGGGACGCGATCGACAGCCGCTACCGGTACGTCGACGGCGATACCGAAAAGGACCTGCTGTTCATCGACACCGCCGGGCTGCGCCGCCGCGGGAAGACCGAGCAGGGCATCGAAAAATACAGTGCTTTACGCTCCATCCAGGCGATCGAGCGTTCACACGCGACGTTGATCGTCCTGGACGCGACCGAGTTCGTCACGGCCCAGGATCTGCACGTCGGGGGGTTTGCGTCCGATGCGGCGCGCGGAATGGTTGTCGTCGTCAACAAATGGGACCTTGCCCGGGAACTCAATCTGAACCGGGATGACGCGGTGGCCCAGATCAAGGATCGGTTCAAGTTCCTTCACGACTCGCCGATCGTGTTCACATCAGCATTAACCGGTCGCAGCCTGGACACCCTCCTGAAGGCCGCCGTGACCACCTTCGGCGAGTGGACCAAACAGGTCCCGCCCGGGGAGTTGACCCGGGTGGTGATCGACGCCCTCGCAGCGCATCCGCCCCCGCGCGCCGGGTACAAACGGGTCCGCCTGCGCAAGGTTGCCCAGACCCGGATGGGCCCGCCCACGTTTACTTTTCACATGGCGAACCCGGAGTTAATACACTTCTCCTACCGCCGCTATCTCGATAACCGGCTGCGCGACGCCTTCGGGTTTGCGGGCAGTCCGCTCCGGTTGCGATTCGTAGGGGGAGCTTGATGGAGCCCGTGCTGTTCGCGGGAGCTCTGATCGTCGCCTATCTGCTCGGTGCGCTCCCTACCGGCCTCATAGTGGTAAAGGCCATTCGCGGGGTAGATATCCGCCGCTACGGGAGCGGGAGCACGGGTTCGACGAACGTTTACCGGACGCTCGGCCGCACGCCGGCGGTTGCGGTGATCGTGCTGGATATCGCCAAGGGCTCCGTGGCCGTCACCATGACCTGGGTCGCAACGGGCGGCAATGAATACGCACAGGCCATCGCCGGGGTAGTGGTCATCATCGGCCACAGTTGGCCGGTCTTTTCCGGATTCAAGGGTGGCCGTGGCGTTATGACCGGCTGGGGGGCGATGATCGTACTGTCGCCGATCGCAGCGGGGGTCACCGCCCTCGGATGGATCGTTGTCACGGTGACCCGTTACGTCTCGATCGGATCGCTGGTCGGCACCGTCCTCGGGGCGATAGCGATGATCGTCCTGGGTATGCTCGAACTCGTACCCATGGAATACATCCTCTTCTCGATCCCCGGCGCCATCGTGATTTTCGTCCGGCATTTTGAGAACATCAGCCGCCTGGCGTCCGGCTCCGAGGAGCCGGTGACGGAGCCGGGCAAGCCAACGCGCGCCCGGACGCGCCACAGCTAGAACCGATATATGGCGCAAATAGGCATCGTTGGAACAACGAGCTGGGGCACAACCCTCGCGATCCTGCTGGCGCGTGCCGGCCACCGGGTCACGCTATGGGCGCGAACCGAAAGCGACGCCCGACTCCTGCAAGAGTCGCGAAGAAACGATCGTTTTCTGCCCGGCATCGACTTCCCCGAGGGCTTGAGGGTCACCGCTGCCACGGAAGACGCGTTCGGTCACGCAGACCTTGTGTTACTGGCTGTTCCTTCGTCAACGGTCAACGAAAACGCCAGCAACATCTCCTCGTTTATACCTGGTAGTGCGATCGTGATCAGCGCCACCAAGGGTATTGACGAAGCGACCGGCAGGCGGATGTCTCAACTGGCCGGTGACGCGTTGGGCCGTAGCGATGTCGGCGCGCTTTCCGGCCCGAACCTGGCGCCGGAGATCGCCGAGGGCAAACCGGCGAGCACCACGGTAGCGCACATCGACGAGTCGGCCGCTGCAACGGTCCAGCGCATTATGAATTCGAGCGTATTTCGGGTTTACACAAGCTCCGATCTAATCGGTGTCGAACTTGGAGGCGCTCTCAAGAACGTCATCACGATCGGCGCGGGATTCATCGATGGCCACGGCCTCGGGAACAACACGAAATCAGCTTTCATAACGCGTGGGCTTGCGGAGATCACCCGCCTGGGTGTGGCCATGGGAGCCCGGGCTGAGACCTTCTCCGGTCTTTCAGGCATGGGCGACCTGGTCACCTCCTGTTACAGCGGACTATCGCGCAACAGGTTCGTAGGACAGGAGCTGGCAAAGGGTCGTTCAGCGGCCGAGATCGTTGCCGGGATGGACCAGGTGGCCGAAGGCGTCAGGACAACGTACGCAGCGGTCAAGGTTGCCGACTCGCTCGGGGTTGATATGCCGATCGCCCGGGTGACAAGAGACGTGCTGGCGGGCGATCTGGACGCACAGTCGGCGGTGGAGGGGCTGATGTCACGGACGCCGGTACCAGAGACCGGGCCGCCGAACTAAACGGCCGGTTTATATCTGCCGGAACCGACGCCGCCGCGCATCAACTCCGTGTGTCTCCAAACTCACCCAGTTCGTACAGGATCGCGCTGATCGTGGCGATCGCTGCGGTCTCCGCGCGGAGCACCCGGGCTCCCAGTGTCACGATCAATGCGCCTCGCGTACGCAGAAATTCAATCTCTGACTCCGTCAATCCGCCTTTCGGGCCGATCAAGACACACACGTTATCTACGGGTCCGTGCCCGGATCCGCGCAACACGGAGCGCAGGCTCAACAACGTTTCGCCTTCCCACGGCACGATGAAGAGCCCGGCGGGGGGGTCCTCGAAGGCGTCCTCCAGGGTGACCGGTGACACGACATCTGGAACACGCACCCGGCCGGACTGTTCCGCGGCCTCCTGTACGATCCTCTCCCAGCGCGCCCGGCGACTGTCGGACGCGCCCGTCGGGCCGGCCCCACGTACCCTGTCGGTGACGAGCGGCACGAACCGCATAACCCCCAGTTCGACGCCCTTCTGAAGCACGAATTCGAACGGCGCCGCATCGATGATCGACTGGTACAGCGTGACCTCGACGCGTGATTCGGTGCCGGGGCGGGTCACATCAACGACATGCCCGGAGGCCGAGCGCTGTGACACTTCGTCAAGCTCGACAGTCCACTGAACGCCACTTCCATCGAACACACTGACCTCGTCGCCGGGCCGCATCCTGAGGACGCGCGCCAGTTGGCGGGCGATGTCCCGGGGAAACCGTAACGGGCCGTTGGCGGGCAGGCCGTCCGGCAGATAAAACCGGTGCATGCTGCTACTACCCGGGGCGCGGAACGGCGGAAAACGCTGCCCAGTCGCCTGAAATCGTGAGATCGGTGATCTTCGCGCCGGCCTCGGTGAAAGCCGTCTCGACCGCCTCCCTGCGCTCCGTCAACAACCCCGACCCAATAAACAGCCCCCCGGGGGCCAGGGTGTCGAGTATGTGCGGCGCGAGCGCGATCAGGACGTTCGCAGAGATATTGGCGACGGCGATATCAAACGTCCCGGGCGGCGCTACCGGGTCTGGAAGAGTGCCCTGCTGAACACGGACGTTTACGGTGAGGTTGTTGATCGCCAGGTTTTCAAGACTGCACTTGACCGCGTCGGCCTCGATATCCAGGGCAGTTACCGAACCGGCTCCAAGTTTTAACGCCGTGAGTGACAGGATCCCGGAGCCACAACCCAGATCCAGCACACTGCAACCCGGTGAAATCAATTTCTCAAGGTAAAGCATGCACATCCGGGTGGTTGGATGGTGCCCCGTGCCGAACGCAAGCCCCGGATCGAGCTGTATCACAACATCGTCCGGCGTCCGGTCCCAGTTTGAGCCGCCGGGCGCTATCACGAGCCGCCGCCCGACCCGGACCGGGTCGAACTCCTGGAGTTCCCACTCCCGGTCCTCCAACACGCGCTCCCGCAACGGCGGGATAGGGCACAGGTAAGAGATCAGGCGGATTCCCAGGTCGATGTGGGCGCGACGGTCGTCGGTCGTGGCGTCGATCGGCAGGTACGTGCGCACGATGACCGGCGCATCCACGGGCGGGGTCTCGCCCTCGTCCGGGTTGTAACCGCCGGCCTCTTCCACCACCACCCCGCCTTCTCCGTACCGGGCAAACAGGTGGGACAGCGGCTCCGCGTACTCCCCCGGGGCCTCTGCGCTCAGTTCAAGCCAGTGTGAAGGCATCGCAGGTCTAACCGCGACCCGGGCGTCGTGAAACGTCCGTCAATTGGTGTCGCCGCTGATAAAGTCCTTCATCTTGCCAAACCAGCCATCTTCTTCGCCAGCGTTTGGATCCTCGTCACCCATCGTTGCCGCCAGCTCTTCCAACAACTCGCGCTGGCGGTCGTTCAGCTTGCGCGGAATGGCGACGTTGACGATGACGATCTGGTCCCCACGGCGTCCCGATGATCCCAGGTGGGGTACGCCGAGGTTCCGCATCCTGAACACCTGCCCTGACTGTGTTCCGGCCGGGATCTTAAGCTCCCGAGACCCATCCACTGTCGGCACCTGCACCGTTGCACCGAGCGCCGCACGGGCAACATTGAGGTCAAGGTTCACCAGGATGTCATCGGCGTCCCGTTCAAAGACATCGTGCGGCTCAACCTCCACATGGATATACATATCCCCGGACGGCGCGCCGGGTTCACCCGCCTCACCCTCCGCCCTGAGGCGGATGCGGCTGCCGGTGCTCACGCCGGGGGGAATATTCACCGAAATCTTGCGCCGCTTGCGCTCACGCCCGGCGCCTCTGCACTGGGTGCACGGCGTCGCCACGGTGGTCCCCGCTCCCCTGCAGGTAGAGCACGTGGTCACCTGCGCGAACTGGCCGAAAATGCTGCGCTGAACACGTCGGACCTGTCCGGAGCCGCGGCAAGTGGCGCAGCGGGTGGCGGATGTTCCCGGTTCCGCCCTGTTACCCGAGCACCGGCCGCAGGGTTCAACGCGGTCGATGTCAAACTCCTTGTCGGCCCCGAAAACGGCCTCCATGAACGAGATCGTCGTTCGATACTCAAGATCACGACCGCGCGCCGGACCCTTGGTCCGCGTTCCGCCGCCGAAAAACGACTCGAAGATATCGCCAAGCCCACCGAAACCCTCGAAACCCTCGAAACCGCGGCCCGCGGCGCCGTTGGCGCCCGCGTGGCCGTAGTGGTCATACGAGGCGCGCCGTTCCGGGTCGCTCAGGACCTGGTACGCCTCGCTGATCTCTTTAAAGCGATCTGAGGCTCCGGCGTCCTTGTTGCGGTCCGGGTGGTACTGGAACGCGAGTTTACGGTACGCCTTCTTGATGTCCTCAGGCGTCGCGTCGCGCGCAACTCCGAGCGTATCGTAAAAATCAGTCTTCGTTGTCATTGACGATTCAATTAAACCCGTCGAACGGCACTGGACGCGTTAGTTCAGATTTCATTATACGAACGGGTAGTTCCCTCAAAGATGTGGTTTGCCCGATACGGGCTAAGTGCGCGCCGTCGCAGAATCGCCCGGAGACGGATAGCCGTAATAGGTCTCGGTGACCAGATCGCTCAGCAACGTCGCCGCCGCTTCAACGACCGGGACAGCGCGCCTGTAGGCGAGACGCGTCGGGCCGATCAGGCCCACGACGCCTGACGCCTCGGACGGCACGCCGTACCGCGCAACGATCACGCTGCACCGGTTGAACTCAACCCGGGGGTTCTCCGCGCCGATGTACACCACCGCGCTGCCGTCGTTCGGGGCTCCCGCGGTCAGGTCGTACAGCGCGTCGTCGCTATCCAACACCTCGGTAAGCGCGATCCCGTAATCGTCCTGTGCGAGCTCGAGCGTCCCGAGCAATCGCCCGAGCCCTTCGATGTTGTACCCGGAAACCTTCTGATGGTCCCGTTCCCGAAGCACACTCACAGCGGAGTCAAGCACGACCGATTCAAGTCCTCCATACGGATCGCCGGTTCCCACCCAACGGACTATCTCTTCAGCCGTCCGCCCGTTAACGGTCTCGTGCACGCGATTGCGGACTCGAAACAACTCGTCCTGGGTCGTGGGCGAGTCCAGCGGTATCAACTGTTTCACCACCGTCGTCTCCTGGAGAATGAGCACCAGCATGACGGTAAGGTCCTGCAACAGCAGAAGGTGAAGTTGCTTTACCCGGGAAGCATCAGCCTTGGGAGGCGATGCAAACGCCAGGGTCTTGAGCAGGCCCGCCACGATAGAGGCTGCGGCATCCGCCCACTCTTCCATGTCACGCCGCCGTTTTTCCAGGGCGCTACGTATAGCCGCAAAGTCCCGCGCATCAGGTTCACTGGCAGCGGCGCTCAACTCTTCAACGAAGTGACGGTAACCCTTGTCTGCCGGAATGCTGCCTGCCGAGGTGTGAGGCCGTGTGATATATCCCTCGTCCTCAAGGCTGGCCATCTCGCTACGTACCGTCGCAGCGCTGACACCGATCTCGCGATCCGAGGCGATCGCGGAGGACGCGACCGGTTCCCCGGTCGCGATGTATCCATCAACGATCAGCCTGAGTATGTTGCCCCGCCGAGGGGTCAGGGTCGTCATTCACACTCTCCACGGCAATTGGGTCCGACATGTGTTGGCGTCACGGACAGCGCTCACCCACCCGGCCGAACGTAGCACGGCCCCACGGCCATAGTCAATACGATTGGTTTACGTTGACCACGCGTTGGGGAGCCCGTACAGTTGAAGCTGGCCTGCCGAGCCGTAATTCAGGGGCTATTTAACCCCTTTCCGGCCCAATTTTTACCCCGATTCACGCGTTCAACGCGCCCCTGGAATTGCCCTATGGATATTCGTTGGCTGGCCGACCGGTCGTTCATCATCAACACGGCCACGGGAACGCTCATCATGGACCCGCTACCCGGATCCAGTCCGGGTCCTGAACTCGATACCGACTCCGCAGTTGCAACGCTGAGCCACGCCGCGGCACGTCCCGGTATCGAGAGCTGGCGAGACAGCGTCCAGATCATCGACGGTCCCGGTGAGTATGAAATCTCCGGGCTTGGTGTACGCGGGATCGCCACCCCGATGGGCGACGCCAATGATCCACGAGCGCTAAACACGATTTACGCCCTGGACGCAGAACTTATCACCATATGCCACCTGGGCGCCCTGACCGCTCCGCTATCGACACAGGCCGCTCAACTGATCGGGCACGTTGATGTGCTCATCACCCCGGCAGGTGGAACCGACCAGGCCCTCTCGGCGGACCAGGCCGCGGCCGTCACCCGCACGCTGGAGCCGAGCGTAGTCATCCCGATGCACCCGAATGTGGCGCCGGACGGTTCCGATTTCAGCGCGCTCGATGCGTTTGTCGCCGAGATCGGACTGCCGAAGCCGGAACCGGTGGCGCGGTTCACGTTCACACGAGGAAACCTGGGTGACGCACAACGGGGTGACGCACAACGATTGGTGATCTTGCGGCCCCAGGGCGCTCTGTCCAGTTGAACAGCCGACCCGGATAGACCCCAGGGATAGGCTCGGATAACAACCCGGGCGAACCCGCGTCAACGGTCTTCCTGACCTGCTCTGGTAAGAACTCCGGTATCCCACGTACGACCACGCACAACAGGGAACCAGCCGACACCGGCACGTGTCTCCGATCTACGTGCCGGTGCGATCAACCCGTTCCTGTCTCACGCCAACCGGTTTTTAACCGGTCGTGACGCTGGCGCTGGCCATCCTGCGCTTGATACCGACCCAGAGGGCGAGCGCCAGGGGCGATAGCAACAGTCCCAGCTGACCAACCGAAGCCGGTCCACCCGGGTTGGCGCCACAGAGTCCTCCGCCTCCGCCCTCATCCTCCACAGTGGAAGCTGGCGTCGGCGTACTTTCCACCTGCGGCACAGCTGTCGCAGGGATCGGGGTAGGAGTCGCCGTCGGCGTCGGCTGAGGCGTGCTCGTGGGCACGGGCGTCGGCGTTCGCGTCGGTTGGGGAGTCGCAGTCGGTACTGGCGTCGCGGTCGGTACCGGTACGGGAGTCGCCGTCGGCTGGGGGGTCGGCACCGGCGTCGGGGTCGGCAACGCCGAGAACGTCAGGATAATGTTCGTCGCTATCTCGCCCGGTTGATACGGCACCGTCTGGGCGGCCCTGTTTCCACCCAGGAAGAACTCCATAGGGGCTCCGGTCAGGCCGATGTCCTGCGGGTCCACGATGATCGAAAAATCGCCATCTGTGACGGTTCCACCCGTCACTTCATACGTGGAGCCAATCCGGACGGTCAGCGGAGTTCCGTCCGGAGGAATCGCGCCGCCCACGGAAACGAAACCCGAGTACCTCGCCGGGAGACTGGGTACCGGTGTCGGCTCGAGTGGGACCGAAGAGAACACAAGATCGAAGACCCGAGTTGTCGGACAGGCGATCTGTCCGCAGTTCGGCAAAAGATAAGTGTCGACCGTGGTCGAAATAATCTGGTTTTCCAGGAGGAACTCAAGTTGTTCGCCATTGGAGCCTTCGATCGGGCCGACCTGTAACGCAATGTAACGTCCGTTCTTGGTCGTCACGATCCGCGTCTGGTAAGCCCCGCCCACGATACGGGCCCGGATCTCCAGGCCATCTACCGCAGGCTGTCCGGCCACCGTGACCGACCCCTGGTACAGCGTGAAACCCAGGCTCGGGAATCCCTGTGCGCGAGTGGACGTCGAACCCGCCGCCATCACACTGACGAGCATGAACGCCAGCAGCACGGCCGTTACGACTCTCCGCTTCATGATCTCTCCTGGGGCTTCGTTATGCGTTAACCCCAATACGTTAACGCACCTGTCAGACAAACACACACCCCCCTCCCCACGAGGGGAAGGGGGGTGTGTTTGATTCCCGGTTAAGGGTCTCCCGCTACGGGACGATCACGTCCGATCCGGTGGCGAATGCCCAGTAGGCGTCACCAACCTTGACCATTGTCGTCCCCGTCAATTGCGACCAGATCTTTCCGGTCGCGTCCCAGTTGTAAACCTGGGTGACCTTGGCCGGGAAGTACGTGTCACGGTCCTGTCCGATCGTGGCGCCCGGCTGCCGAAGCGAGCCGTCAGACGGGTCCCCGGTCACGTCCGTCACGCCAACCAGGTTCCAGCCGGAAGCGATTGCGATGGAGGGCGGGATCGAC
>JADFQR010000224.1 GCA_022561735.1 Chloroflexota bacterium
CTGCATGGTCGGCCCGAAGAGCGACGATCTGCGCAGACGCTTCCCCCAGGTTGACGCATGGGCGCGTCCGCAGGAGTTCGAGTCCATCCTGAAGATGGCGGGCGAGACGGTCGGGATTGACCCCGACGGCTGCATCAAGGAACTGCTGCCCGCTGACCCCAGGGTCTCAACGTTCATCCCGATCATCCACGGCTGCGATAAGTTCTGCAGCTTCTGCATCATCCCGTACCGGCGGGGGCGCGAAGTCAGCCGTCCGATCGAGGAGCTGGTTCACGAGACCGAGATGCTGGTGAGTCGCGGCGTGCGTGAAGTCATACTCCTCGGCCAGAACGTTGATTCTTACGGGCACGATCTGGAGCCGGTCAGCGACCTCGCAGACCTCTTCCACGCCGTGAACGAGGTCGATGGCCTGGACCGCATCCGTTTTCTGACCTCGCACCCCAGCGACATGTCGGAAAAGATCATCCGCGCAGTCGGAGAGCTTCCGAAGGTGTGCGAGAACATCAACCTCCCGTTCCAGGCGGGCGATGATGAGATTCTTGAGCGCATGCGTCGTGGCTACACGCGTGACGAATATTTGCGGAAGATTGACGAGGTCCGCTCAATCATCCCGGACGTGGCGCTGGTGACGGACGTGATCGTTGGCTTCTCCGGCGAGACCGAGGCGCAGTTCCAGCAAACGCTGGATATTCTCAAGACGGTCAGGTTTGACAAGGTTCATTCCGCCGCCTACTCGGTCAGGCCGGGTACCATTGCGGCGCGCCAGCATCCTGACACCGTCCCGGTAGAGGAAAAGAAGCGCCGGCTGGCCGAGTTGAATGCGTTGCAGGAGACCATCTGCACAGAGATCAACGCTGAACTCGACGGCCAGGAGTTTGAGGTGCTCATCGACGGACATTCGAGGGGCAGGCTCCAGGGACGGACGAGAACGGATAAACTGGTCTATATAGAAGGCTCTGAGACGTTCGAGACTCGCATAGGCGGATTCGCTACAGCGCGAATCACCGGGACATCTCCCTGGTCGTTAAGGGGAGAGGTCACGGCGACTGAAATGTCGGCTGCGGGAGATCGACTGAGGGTAAAATCAGCATGACTACCGGGTCGCGGCAGACCGTAATTCCGATAACCGAACTTGAGCAGTCCGCATTCTGTCGAACAGACGGAAACCTGCGGACCCTGACCCTGGAAGAAGAGTTCCAGGCCGGCGTCAGATGGCAGAAGGTGCCGATCAGGTACCTCAAGATGACGCCGGAAGAAGTGAACGCGGGCATCGCTTCAGCGCGCAAAGCGCTCGGCGACCAGGTCCTGATGCTCGGCCATCATTACCAGCGCGAAGACGTGTTCAAGTACGCGGATCTGACCGGAGACTCGTACAAGCTCTCAAAGCTGGCCTCTGAAATCAAAGACGCCCGGTACATCGTGTTCTGCGGCGTTCACTTCATGGCCGAGACCGCAGACATTTTGAGCGGTCCGCAGCAGACGGTGATCCTCCCGAACATGGCCGCCGGATGCTCGATGGCGGATATGGCGCCGACGGAGGACGTTGAGGACGCATGGGATGACCTGACCTCAATCCTCGGCGGGCAGGATGAGATCGTCCCGATCACCTACATGAACTCCACCGCGGAAATCAAGGCGCTATGCGGCCGCAACGGTGGCATCGTCTGCACCTCCAGCAACGCCGATCAGACGTTTGAGTGGGCGTTCAAGCGCAGCAAGCGCGTGCTCTTCCTTCCAGACCAGCACCTTGGCCGCAACACGGGTTTCAAGATGGGCATCCCCGAGGACGATATGATCGTCTGGGACCCCTTCAAGCGTTTCGGCGGTCACACGCCGGAAGCGATTCGGCGGGCGCGTGTGATCCTCTGGAAGGGCCACTGCTCCGTCCACACCCGGTTTACACCTCGCCAGATACAGGATTCCCGGGACAAGCACCCCGGGGTCAACGTGCTGGTACATCCGGAATGCACCCGCGAAGCCGTGGACGCCGCCGATTACGTGGGTTCGACCGAGTACATCATCAAGATGGTCTCGGAATCGCCCGCAGGGTCTGTCTGGGCGATCGGGACAGAGATCAACCTGGTCAATCGGCTTGCCATCCAAAACCCGGACAAGACGGTGTTCTGCCTGGACCCGGTCGTATGCCCCTGCGCCACGATGTACCGGATTCACCCGGCCTACCTGCTCTGGGTGCTCGACGGCCTGATGGCCGGACTGGTGATCAACCCGATCAAGGTTGAGGAGCGGACGGCGGCTGACGCCCGGGTCGCGCTGCAGCGCATGCTGGACGTGGCGGGCTAGCCCCCGCGTTATCGATTACCCGGTGGAACTTCCGTACGCCGCGCTTGATGACGTAATTGATCGCGCCCTGCGTGAAGACCTGGGCCTGGGCGATCCGACAACCGACGCCCTGATACCGCCCGGACTGCAGGGCGCAGCCAATCTCGTCGCCCGTTCCCCGGGCGTCCTGGCCGGTATTGAGGGCGCATGCGAGGTGTTCCGGCGCGTCGACCCTGATGTGAACGCAGAGCCGCTGGTTGAGGACGGCAGTCGTCTGGAGCCGGGGCAGGTGATCGCCCGGGTCTCCGGGCGCATGGCCGGTATCCTGAAGGCGGAACGGACGGCGCTGAACCTTCTGCAACGCATGTGCGGCATCGCGACGATGACCGCGCAGCTGGTCGACGCTGTTCAAGGCACCAACGCACGCATCATCGACACGCGCAAGACCGCTCCGGGACTCCGTGCGCTGGACAAATACGCCGTCACCGCGGGCGGCGGCGCCAACCACCGGTTCAATCTTGGCGACCTCGTGCTCATCAAGGACAACCACATCGAGGCGCTTGCCGCCGAGGGGCTTGGCCTTGCAGATGTGGTGCGTCGCGCCCGGCAAAACACCCGGCACAATCTCCGCATCGAGGTCGAGGTGGAGACCGTGGAGCAGGCGGCCGAGGCGCTGGAGGGCGGCGCGGACATCATCCTGCTGGACAACATGTCGCCGGACGAGATGGGCAGGGCGGTGAAGCTGATCGATGGCCGTGCGCTGACCGAGGCCTCGGGCGAGATCAACATGAAGACCGTTCGCGCCGCCGCCGAGTCCGGCGTGGACCTGATCTCGGTCGGCGCGCTCACGCATTC
>JADFQR010000225.1 GCA_022561735.1 Chloroflexota bacterium
AGGCCGTCCTTAAGATCCAACACGCTTCAATCTGCGGCAGCGACGTCCACCTGAACTACGAGCCGACGCTCCCGGAAGAGCGTTACCCGATGTTCTACGGCTCACCGTGCCACGAGATTGCTGGCACGATCGTCGAGTCGCGGAACCCGAAGTTCAAGGTCGGCACGCGCGCCATCGTCCTGCCGGAGACAGCGGTCGCCGCCGGAGGGCATCGCGGCGGCGGACTTGCGGACTATATAACGAGCAGCAAGGTGATCCCGCTGCCGGACTACGGAAGCACGGCTGAGTGGGTGATGTGCCAGCCGGCCGGAACGGCGCTTTACTCGTCCCGGCGCTGGGGATCGACCGACGACAAGCGGATCGCCATCCTCGGGCAGGGCGCTATCGGGCTGTCCTTCACCAACATCGCCGCCAACCAGGGCGCTCGCCAGGTGATCGCAGTGGACCTGCTGGACTACCGGCTGGACAAGGCGACGGAGGTCGGAGCGACCGACACCGTGAACCCCGATCGCGACAACCTGATCGAGGCGGTTAATGACGCCACCGGCGGTGAGGGCGTGGACGTGGTGGTGGACGCCTCTGCGGACCCGGACGGGATCAACCAGGCGGTCCAACTGGTCAACCCTCACGGCCTGGTGATCAGTTTCTCGCTCGTTCCGGTGCAGGAACAGGTCATATTCCGGCACCTTGAGTGGATGCGCAAAGAGGTCCAGATCATCCCCACGAGCTCCGGCGGTTCAAGCAACCCGACGGAGGCGATCAACGATATGGTCGCCCTCCGGGACCGGGGATGGATGGACCCGGCCACGTTCACAACCCATCACGTCAGCTGGGATGACATCCCGGACGCGTACGAGATGTACTCACGCCGGAGAGATAACGTCATCAAGGTGGTCATGGAGATCAATGCTGAATAGCGATCTGCCTGTCGTGTTTGAGATGGGGTCACTGTGAAGGCCTATCAGCTGACCGGCCCGCGCCGTCTTGAGCAGATCGAAGCCCCGGACCCGGAGCCGGCGGAAGGGCAGGTGCTGCTGAAAATCCAGCACGTATCCATCTGTGGCAGCGACACCCACCTGAACTTTGAGCCGGCATTGCCGGAGGAACGATACCCGCACGCCCCCGGGCTTCCCTGCCACGAGATCGCCGGGACCATCGTCGAAAGCAAGAACCCGGACCACCCGGTCGGCCAGAGGGCGATCATCCTGCCGAGCTTCACGCCGTCAGCCGGGATGACTTCCGGCGGGCTGGCGGAGTACATCAGCGCCGACAAGATCATCCCCATCCCGGACTATGGCAGCACTGGGGACTGGGTCATGTGCCAGCCGGCCGGGACGGCGTTACAGGCCAGCCGTGAGTGGGGGATCTCTAACGACAAGACTTTTGCAATTATCGGACAGGGCGCTATCGGCCTCTCCACGACCGCCATCGCACACCGCATGGGCGCCCGCCGTGTGATCGCCATCGATCTTGAAGATTACCGGTTGGAGAAGGCTTCGGAGCTTGGCGCAGAGGTCACGCTGAACGCAGATAGGGACGATGTGCTGGAAGCGGTCATGGAGTTGACGGGCGGAGAGGGCGTTGACTGCGTCGTTGAGGCCAGCGGCGACCCGGACGGCATCAACGTGGCGCTCCAACTCGTCCGGAAGCGCGGGACGATCATCGGGTTCAGCCTCCTTACAGGACTGGAACCTACGGTGTTCAGGCACCAGGAGTGGATGCGCAAAGAGGTGCGAATCCTCCCGACAAACGCCGCCGGAGCGGCCGACCCGGTGGCCCCAATCCGGGACATGGTCGCCCTGTGTGACCGCGGTTGGTGGAACCCGGCGGAACTGATTACCCACCGCGTCGGCTGGGACCAGATTCCGGACGCATATGAAATGTATGCCGATCGCACAGACGGTGTGATCAAGATTGCGATAGCGATTGAATGACGTAAGTAACCGGGTGATTAACTTTCCACGGGTTTCGTAGCGGTGACTGTCCAGGACCTGCACTTGTTTCAGAAGGGACCAGACTCCAGATGAAGACCTTTCAACTCACCGGACCGCGCAAGCTGGAAGCGGCGGACGCCCCGGACCCGACGGTAAACGACGGACAGGTCTTGCTGGAGATTGAACACGTTTCGATCTGCGGCAGCGATACCCACCTGCGCTACGAGCCCGTCTTCCCAGAAGAGCAGTACCCGTTCACCCCGGGGATGCCCTGCCACGAGATCGCCGGCACCATCGTCGAGTCAAAAAACCCGGACTACCCGGTGGGCATGCGCGCCATCGTACTCACGGATCGCGGGCCCGGCGGCGAGATCTCCTCCGGCGGACTCGCTGAGTACATCGCCACGAGCCGCGTGATTCCGCTCCCGGATTACGGCGGTACAGATGAATGGCTGATGTGCCAGCCCTCCGGCACCGTCCTGTACTCGGCGAGGCGCTGGGGCACCACGGACGACAAGCGCATCGCCATCATCGGACAGGGCGCCATCGGGCTGTCGTTCACCATGATCGCCGCCAACCAGGGCGCCCGTGAAGTGATCGCGATAGACCTTGAGGACTACCGGCTGGATAAGGCCACCGAGTTCGGGGCGACGGGAACGATCAACGCCGACCGTGAGGACGTGGTGGAGGCGCTTGCCGAGGCCACCGGCGGTGAGGGCGTGGACGTTGTTGTGGATGCTTCCGGTGATCCGGACGGCATCAACCAGGCGGTGAACCTGGTCAACGCCCGGGGACTCGTAGTCGCCTTCAGCCTGGTGTCATCCCAGACCGAGACCACGGTGTTCCGCCACCAGGAGTGGATGAGGAAAGAGGTCCGGATAATACCGACCGGGTCTGCCGGCTCCGAGGACGCGACATCCTGCATCGCCGATATGGTCCGGCTCCGGGACCGCGGATGGATGGACCCGGCGCGTCTCACAACACACCGCCACAGCTGGGACGAGATCCCGGAGGCTTACGAGATGTACGCCAACCGGTCGGACGGGGTGATCAAAACCGTCATCTCGGTCAAGTCATAGCCCGGTCAACCGGGTGGTTCGGGGCGGCGCAGGTTAGACCCTGATGGATCGCACGTCACGCCACGGGCGGTCACCGCAGCTTCGGCGTTCCATCCAACTGAAACGGGGCTACTATACCGGC
>JADFQR010000226.1 GCA_022561735.1 Chloroflexota bacterium
TGTCGACGATGAATATCGTCTCTGGAGCACCGGCGTTCCCTTCAACGAGCAGGGCCGTTGGTCTGCTTTATCCAGCACCCATGGCGCGCGCCGCTCAACGGCTTGGAGGAACGTTCGCACCAGCCAAAAGACAGACTACACGTCTCTACAAACTTCACGGATCAGTGAATTGGTTCCATTCGGAGGCATTCCCCGGACAACCTCTCTACTGGGTGAACACTACCTGGCCCGAAAACGCCGATCTTGAACGAGCCGACAAGATGGCAGTATCTGACTTGGATCCATTTATTGTGCCGCCATCGCTCGATAAATCTTCTCACCTCCTGCACACCACACTCCGTCTAACCTGGCGGTTGGCGGCAGAAGCAGTACAGGCCGCAGACGCTGTGGTTGTCCTCGGTTACAGTCTTCCGGCCACCGACTTGGTCATGAAGTCGTTTCTGAAGGTCAACGCGCCGACGGCCAAAGTCCCGCTCATCGTGGTAGATCCCTCAGACACCACGGCGAAGAACTTTGAGTGCGCACTCCGAGACCACTATTGCGTGGACCGACGGTTTGTCGGTACCGACTCAATAGAACGGATGGTGAACGAATACACCGATCGCAATTGACCAGGCGAACATTGACGTTCCGGGGATGTAATAAGACCGTTCCGATCACAAAATCTCGGCCGGATATTCGAGGGTTTTCACAGCCCTAAAACACGTATTCCGGACCGGGGACGTACTTGAAGCGCTCCAGCGCGTCGTCCCGCAGCGTGAAGCCGAGTCCCGGCGCCGTCGGCGCGTATACGCGTCCGTCTGGGCGGACGTCGTACTCCTCTTTGAACAGCTCGTACATCATCGGCATGTAGCCCTGGCTGACCTCCAGGATGTGGCAGTTGGGGGTCGACATCGCTACATGGATGCTGGCTGCGAACAGCACGCCCATGCCCCACGCGTGGGGGGCGACGCGAACGCCGCGCGCTGAGGCCAGCGCAGAGATTCGCCTGATCTCCGTATACCCCCCGGCGCGGGCGATGTCCGGCTGGGCGATGTCACACGCCTGGTTGTCGAACAGTGACTGGAAATCGAAGCGCGTGAACTCGCGCTCGCCGGTCGCTATCGGCGTCGTCGTTGACCGGCGCACGTATCCGAGCCCGGCGTGATCGTCCGGGGAGATCGGCTCCTCGAACCACGTCACGTCGTACTTCTCCATCATCTTCGCCAGCTGGATGGCTGTGGAAACGGCGAATGCGCCGTGGGCGTCCAGCATCAGCTCCACGTCCGGGCCGATACCGCGCCGCGCCGCGGCGATGCGCCGCTCAGCGTTCTTGAGCGAAAACCCGTCCCCGCCCACGACGCGCATCTTGACGGCGTCGAACCCCTTTGCGGCGTACCCGCCCATCTCCGCCTCTGCCTCATCGCCGGGCGCCCAGCCGCCGCTGGCGTAGCCGCGGACGTTGTCACGCACCGCTCCCAGCGCCTGGTAGATGGGGACGCCGAGTATCTGCGCCTTGACATCCCACACGGCCAGGTCAACGCCGGAAATGGCCTCCAAGGTGACGCCGCGCCGGCCGTCCTGTGGCTGCGAGTTGCCGCGCTCAAGCGCCGGGCGCCAGCGGGAGCCGTTGTACATCTTCTCCCAGATGAGCTCCGAGAAAAGCGGGTCCTCGCCGATCACCGAAGGCGCGAGGTCAAACTCGATCAACGCCGCGACAACCTCCGGGTTGCCGAGCGATGCTCCGAGACCCTTCAATCCATCGTCGGTCTCGACGACGATAAGCGTGGCGTCGCTCTTGACCTTGGTGCCCAGGTCGTTCCGGTGCTGCCGTTCTTCCGGCACCGGGTCGGACATCGGAATCGCCCTGACGGACGTGATCTTTGACATTGCGTTCTTTCTGCTCGTAATTAACGGAAAACGGGTCAGCGGAGGCGATACACACGCCCCGCCCAAACAAATCCCCCGATCCGGGGGCTACCTGAGCGCCTCCTTGAACAACCTGAGATTGTTTGCGCCAAGCACTTTTTGAACGGTCTTTTCATCATGGCCGCGTTCGAGCAGCCCGGCGGTGAGCACCGGCAATCGGCTGATGTCGTCCATGCCGACCGGCACCGATGACACGCCATCGTAGTCGGAGCCTATGCCCACACAATCCGCTCCCGCAAGCCGCAGGGCCAGGTCAAAGTGGTCCAGCAGCCTGTCGAAGGGCGCGCCGGGCTTGCCGTCCGGATTGTGGATGCGCTCGAACGGGTCTCGGAACATTGATCGCTCCGGGTTGAGCATCGGCACAAAGGGCGGGTGGTCCGGTCCGCCGATGAAGGGCGAGGCGAAGTTAATGTTGAGCACGCCACCGGCCTGTCCAAGCGCCACGATCATGTCATCCGTCATGTTGCGGCGTGCGTCTTGCAGCGACCGGCAGGACGAATGTGAGGCGAATACCGGGCCGTCGGCCACTTCAAGGACATCGTAAAAGGCGCGGTCCGATATGTGAGACACGTCGGGCAGCATTCCGATCTGGCACATCTCCTTCACGATGTCCCGGCCAAGATCGGTCAATCCTCCGTGCGGCTCATCGTTACATGAGTCGCACCACGGCGTGGCGTACTGCCATGTGAGGGTGATCGACCTGATCCCGGCGCGGTGAAGCTGCCGGAGGACGCCGAGGTCGCTGCAAATAGCGTTGCCGCCCTCGATCGTCAGGACGACAGCGATCCGTCCCTCGCGATGGATGCGTTCCACGTCTCCGCCGGTATAAGCGACCTCCAGAACCGTATCGTGCGCCGCAACCGTCCGGCGCATCACGTCAATGCCCCGGAGCACGTACTTCAGCGAGCCGGTTTCGTCGTACACGTCATCGTCGACCCAGATAGCGAACAGAGCGGCGCCGACGCCGCCCTCGCGCAGCCGCGGTATATCGACATGGCCCGCCTGGAGACGCGTCCCGAAGTCCGGGTGTCTCGACAGTAGATGCGTGATGGTGTCGATGTGCGTATCGACGACCAGTGACCGGCGATGCAGTTGTTCCGCAGCGTCAGAGATCGAGTTATTTGAGGTCATCGCGTATCCCGCATCGGAATGAGGTTCCGGGGTCGTCAACTATCGGCTTTGCGCCCACATCCCGACCCACCTCCAACCCCCCC
>JADFQR010000227.1 GCA_022561735.1 Chloroflexota bacterium
GGTCACGGCAATCCGCATCCCGGACGATGTCGATGGCAAAGCGCTGGTGGCGCGCGCCCGGGACGTATACGGCGTTGAGCTTGGCGGCGGGCAGGAAAAACTGGCCGGCCAGATCTTCCGAATCGGTCACATGGGATGGGTCGAGCCCGAGCACATTGAAGAGAGCATCACCGCGGTGGAGCGGGCGCTTGCCGATTTACGTGACAAGTAGAAGCAGGGACTGCCGGGACCCGCACGGGCCGGAGATCATCGGTCATACGCATCGCCGTAACCAACTCCTGCAATCCGAATTCTGGACCGGGCCTGTCATGACAGGCCCGGTGATGGTGAAAGGCGTCACTAGTTGGAGCAGAACCCCGGCATAGATAACCGGAGGCGCCTGAAACCGGGCCATGTCCGAACGTCACTCGTTGGCGTGGCGCTGGCGCTTGTAACCGTGTTCGCCATGGCCTGTGGCGGCAGCGCGGAAGAGGATGCCGGACCGGCGTCAGCGCCGACCGCTGTAACCGGGACATCCGGCGCCGCGGCCCAACCGGCAGAAGACGCAACACCAGGTCCGTCCGGCCCCCCCGTTGGTGAAGGCGCTCTGGCGCCCGACTTTGAGCTTCCGCGCGCCGGTGGCGGGACGGTCCAACTCTCAGATATCTACTCGCGCGCCAACACGGTGGTGGTGTTCTACCGCGGCTACTTCTGAGGGCTCTGCAGGAACCAGCTCGTGGAGCTGCAAGAGGTTTACTCGGAGATCAAGAGCCTGGGCGGTGACGTTGTCGCATTGAGCGTGGACGATCTCCAGAACGCGCTCGACCTGAAAGAGAACCTCGACATCGAGTTCCCGGTGCTGTACGACACCGATAAATCGGTCACGCGCCAGTGGGGCCTGTATGACCTGCTCAACGATGGCGTGTCAGCCCCGGCGACCTACATCCTCCGGACGGACGGCACGGTGGAATCTGTACTGGTCGGCGAGTCAATCGCCGACCGGCCGACAACCAAATCGATCCTCGACACGCTGGCAGGCATGGCCCGCGGGACGAACACCGGGGGCATCAGCGGCGACAGCAAAGGGAAGGGCTGCGTAATCGGGGGCGGAGACACGGACGATGAATCGGCCGGAGACTGCGACGGCCCGGGACCGGCAGGTGCGATCGACCCCGGGGATGCTCAAGACGATTCCGGGCCGCCCGCAGTCGGCAATCTAACGCCGGACTTCCAACTGCCAACTGCGCTGGGCCAGACCATATCTCTCGGCGACTACGTGGGCGAGCAGAACGTCGTATTCGTTTTCTTCCGTGCCTGGTGGTGAACTTTCTGCCGCAGGCAACTCGGTGAGTTGCAGAGTAACTATGAAGCGATACAGGCCCGCAACGCGGAGGTCATCGCCGTCACCACCCAGGACTTGAGCGCAGCGGCCCTGTCGATCGAATCCGTTGGCATCCCGTTCCCGCTCGCCTATGACGTAACGACAGACGTGCCACGCCGTTGGGACAGGTTTGACAATTTCGGAACGAGACTGGCGGACGCCGCGGTGTATGTGATCGACAGGGACGGCAGACTGGTGTGGGAGTCGATAGGCGGAAACTACCAGCACCAGGTGTCAGCCGCCGAGATCATCGAGCAGTTAGACCTGATCGGCAGCTAGCGCCGTCCGGGGTTCCACGACGCGCCGGGACGCGTCCGATCCCTAGAGTTCGCCTTCCAGGCTCTGAATCACCGCGCCCGTGTGCAGCTTCGGGTGGAAGTAGGTGGACTTTGATGGGAGCCGCTGACCGCGTTTCACGATCGCCTCAAACGGCCCTATCGGCACCGCACGCATGATGAACCCCACCTGCGCAGCGTCCCCCACGACCGCCCTGAGTACGGCGGCCGCGTTGTGCTCGAACGCTATCACCGCCTGCTCACGGTCTTCCGTAAACGTGGACCGCAAAACCTCCGCGTGCAGCCGGGTGTAGTCGGAACCCTGTAGCTCATCCTCCGCCTTTGCCGGGGCGCGCATCACGCCGATGTGGAGACGGCCCGGCTCGATCCCTGCAAACCCGAACGCCACCCGGTCCTGCGGCAACGCGTTCAGCGCGCGTTCCAGCTCGGCAGCGGATGACGGGTCTACCTCCCCTTTGTCCTCAAGATCGAACTCTCGACGAACGTAAGCCCTGAACCGGGCCAGCTCATCTTCCGAGGCGTTCTGCAACAGGCGGTGATACCCGAGCAGCAGCAGGCCGGGATCTTCAACCGAGATGAGCGTCATCAAGCGGAAGTTCACGGCGTCGTCCGCGCTTACCGCGCGGTCCGCACGTACCTCGTCCCGGTAGGTGAGCGCCGTCTCGTAGCGGTGATGACCGTCCGCCATGTATAGCTGCGTGTCCGACAGCGCCGCCGTCACGCTCTCGATCACAGCGGGATCTGATATACGCCACAGGCGCATCGAAGGGAGACCGGCCGGGGCCGCATCTGCAACCGGCGCGGCGGACCTGGCGTGCTTCATCGCACTCGCGACCGCGCCGCCCTTGTCGCGGTACAGCACCATCAGCGGGCTGTAATTCGCCTTCGCCGCCCGCATCAACTCGAGCCGGTCGATTTTCGGACCCGGTCGCGTGTACTCATGCGGCAGCACGACACCGCGGTCAAACTCCTCGAGTCTGACGGCCGAAATCAGGCCGTGCCGAACATAGTCCTCGCCGGCGAAAGTGAACTTTTCCTCGATCACGTACATCGAGGCTGTCTCGTCCCGTTCCAGCACCCCGGAGGCGAGCCACTCGGCTTGCAAGGTCGCCGCCCTTGCGTACCAGTCGTTGCCCGGTGTGTCACCCGGTTCGTCCCTGCCCCATTCAAGCCGGATGACGTTGTATGGCGAACCGGCGTAGAGCCGCTCCCGCTCAGCCTCTGAAATCACGTCAAAGGGCGGACACAGGAGCGTCGAAAGATCGCCCGCTGACCGGGTGTTGTAACGAACTCCCCGGAAGGGTCTTACGCCTGCCAACGCTCCGTGCCCCCTTTCGCTTTGGTCGTTGTGGTCGCTTCGGTCGCCCTGGCTGAAAGCGCCGGGATTTGAACCCGGACGGTCGAGTATAGGCGTGACCGTGACCGTGACCGAAACATTGGCGCCTGACACCGGGC
>JADFQR010000228.1 GCA_022561735.1 Chloroflexota bacterium
AAGAGGCCACGCAGTCCAAGCGACACCTGACCGAAGCGAACCTGCGGCTGGTGGTCAGCGTTGGGAAGAAGTACATCGGGCGTGGCATGAACCTGCTGGACCTTATCCAGGAGGGCAACATCGGCCTGATCCGCGGCGTTGAAAAGTTTGACTACCGCAAGGGCTACAAGTTCTCGACGTATGCGACGTGGTGGATCCGGCAGGCCATAACGCGCTCCATCGCTGACCAGGCGCGGACCATTCGGGTGCCGGTCCACATGATCGAGACGATCAACAAGCTGCTACGCGTCAGCCGGCGACTTGTCCAGGAGCACGGGCGCGAGCCCACGGCCGATGAGATTGGTCGCGAGATGGAGATGACGGCGGACAAGGTCCGGGAGATCCTCACGATTTCCCAGCAGCCGGTTTCCCTGGAAACGCCGATCGGCGAGGAGGGTTCCAGCCTTCTCGGTGACTTTATTGAAGACAAAAACGCCCCGGCGCCGGCGGAGATCGCTACCCACCATCTGCTGCGTGAGCAGGTCGATGACGTTCTCGGCACGTTGAACCTCCGCGAGCGTCGCGTCCTGCAGCTCAGGTTCGGGCTTGAAGACGGTCGCAGCCGGACGCTTGAAGAGGTAGGCCGGGAGTTTGCCGTGACACGAGAGCGTATCCGGCAGATCGAGGCCAAGGCGTTGCGGAAGCTGCGACACCCGGCGCGGAGCAAGCTGCTCAGGGATTTCCTGGAATAACCCACCGGACACCGGGCCGATGTGCTCGGGGTTAGTTGAAGCGATTCACAAAACAGCGGCCCTGAACTGGGGCCGCTGTTTTCATTCACGCCGGCAGACCCGGACGTAGCGCCCTGGCTGCTGCAGGCTGATGGGGACCCTTACCTGTGACCGTGGACAGGGGATCGGCTGGTCCTTGATCGGTCTTGCCACGAGCACGGACCGGGTCTCCGTCTGTCCCTCTGATGCGCCCTCGTTATGTGGTGAGAGCTGGCGGGGTCAGTCGCCGGCCACCTCGGACACCTCTGCCGGGCTGGTAAGTGAGACAGCAATTTCCGGCCTGTGAACGGCAGGAACATCTGTCTGGGCGGGCTGTAGCTCGGGCTGTAACTCGGGCTGTAGCTCGCGTCGTACCAACCACATTCGCCAGCCGAGCAGGGCCAGGGTGGTAATGGCTGTGTAAGCGGTAGTGATAAGCAACTGTCCGGTGAGTCCCCCGATCATCACCAGCATGAGCCGTCCGTCGCGCGTTGCCAGCATGTAGCGGCTATAACCGTCCGCATCCGTGCCCCGCCACGGGCGTCCGGTCGCGATCTGGTACCGGTCTTTGAGCATCATCGAGAGAGGAGCCCCGGCCAGCGCGCCGAACACGGTCAACATCGCCAGCAGCGAAACCGAGTCTTGCATCAAGTAGATCCCGATGCCGATGTAGATAACCGAGTCCGCCAGCCGGTCGAGCATCGAGTCGAAGATTCCACCCCAGTTCGACGACATGAAGCGCGCCCTTGCCACCTCACCGTCTGAGCCGTCGATGATCGACGATAGTTGCGTCAGCAAGGCCCCGGGGATCAGTGCGCCGAACCCGAACGAAATACCGGCCAGGATCGCCAGGCCGAAAGCTATCAGGCTCACGATATTGGGCGTCAGCCGCATTAAAACCGCGAGCCGTGAAAGCTGGATGGATACCCGGCGATTCAGATGGTGGGATACGAGTCCGTCATCGCCGGTGATTAGCGAACGCCGTACCTTGCGGTCGGCGGTGTTCCTGGCTCCCGCTGTGTCGACGTCTTCCCAGAGCAACCCGGTCACGTCCACAGTGCCCAGGCCCGTCCCGGCCATCAGGTACCGGGTGCCGGCGGTCACCGAGTAGTTTCCGTCTGAGAAAGCGCGTTCCAGCGCCGGAAAGATGTCTTTCGTGAGGATAAACACGCCGCAATCAACGGCGTCAAAATCGTCCAGTAACTTGTCGATTTTGATGACCTCTCCGGTGGGGGAGAGGCTCACCCGGGTAGCGTCATCCGGGTCATGCAGACGTTCCGGTTCACGGTCGATGCAGAGCAGGCTGCCGGTTGTGGACTCGGCAGCGGACACGAGTCGCTTAACGACGGCTGGCTCGTACCAGTGGTCCGACATTGCGAGCACAAAGCGATCGCTCCTGACGCGGTTCCGGGCGGCGTAGAGCGAGGCGCCGTTCCCGCGCTCCCAATCGGAACTGTGCACGTACTCGATCTGTATGCCCAGGTTCCGGCCGTCACCGAGACCCTCCTGAAGCCGGTCAGCGGCGTGCCCTGTGACCACGATCACCCGCTCGATCCCGCAGTCTCGCATCGCCCTTATGCCGCGCTCAATCACGGCCATGCCCATGAGATTGCACAGGGCTTTATGCCGATTGACATCCACACCCCCGTTCATACGGGTGCCTGCGCCGGCCGCGAGAATCACTGCATCCATGTATGTTCCTTACACCGTTCACATCGACCACCGGGGTCAGGGGCACAGGCCCATCGACTGGTCGTTCATCATTCGTATTGGCCAGCCGCGCGCGTTGAATCACAGCTTCACGTCTCGAAAAACGCGCGCACCTTAACCCGCCGCACTGCTTGCGCTGATTTCCGGCGGCCCCCTGCCGGATTTAGCGTCGCCAGCGTTCGTTAGCGCTGGCCCCGGGTTCCGCGCTCAATCCCGGATCATTGGAGATCCCGTACGCGCGGCGTATTAACTCACCCGGCTGAAGCTGCATCGTACGAGCGCTTTGCATTCTGCGCAAGCGCTATTTTCGGATGCGGGAAATAAGACCATCCGCATAGTAACGCAGGATGGGAAAACTGCCAATGTTCGGGCTGAAATGAACGGGATGAGCGACGTTCAGGTTTTTCGCATGGAGTCCCGAATATTGTGAGCCGTCCGGTCGCCACGAGACACACGACAACCCCGCAAGACGTCCCGGCAACGTGCTACTCCGGAACGCACATGCACTCCGGGCGGCGCTTCGAGACACCTATCCCGGCGAAAGCGCCGGGAGGGTTCACCAGATGCGGACGATTTCACTCCCCAGGAACGGGTTCACCCGGGCCATATCCGGGACCATCTCCGGAAAGCTCCGTTGATAGAGGTCC
>JADFQR010000229.1 GCA_022561735.1 Chloroflexota bacterium
CAGGATTTCCCGCACTTCCGCCGCCACAAAACGTGACCCGGTTGCGACGATCACGTCCCCGTCGGATGCGATGAGCCGTGCCTTCTGAAGGCCGCTCTCAACGTCGGATGTAATCGCGGCAACGGTTACATTATCGCATCGCAATGCGTCGGCGACCGTCTGTGGATCAACCGCCTTCGGGTGGCGTGTACGTGTCACAACGACAAGCGGGTTGAGCCGGGCGAATTCGCGAGCCGTTGCGGCAAAATCGTGGCCTCCCGATCCGGCGTACACAAGGACCGTGCGCCTGGCCGTCGGGAACAGCGTCTCAAGCGTGGACACGAGGGCTGCCGCTGACGAGCTGTTGTGAGCGCCATCCACCATGATCTGGACCGCTTCATCGGCCGCCGTGAGGACCTCGGTTCGGGCCGGCCACCGGACCGTCGCCAGGCCACGTGAAATGAGATCGGGACCGATTGCCAGATCGCGCCGCTCAGCGAATACCTCAAGCGCCGTGATCGCCGTAATCGCGTTATCAATCTGGTGCTCACCAAGAAGAGGGAGCTCTATCTCGTACTCGTTCAAAGGACCCCGGAGCCGTACGTGTTGGACCCGCGTGCCGGTCGTGGTGATCTTCTGAACGGGTCCGTGTACGAGTTGCAGCCCGTCGTGCGCGTACGTCACGGGGGAGCCGCGTTCGGCCGCTGCCTGGTCGATAACCTGTCGCGCCGCGGGCGCCTGCTTGCCGATCACCACCGGGATCCCGGGCTTGATGATCCCGGCTTTTTCGTATGCGATCTCTGGCACCGTGTTGCCCAGTACGGCCGTATGGTCCAGGCTGATTGGCGTAATTACCGCCACATCCGGCTTGACGAGGTTCGTAGCGTCAAGCCGGCCGCCGAGGCCGACCTCAATTACCTGTACCTGTGCCCCGGCGTCCCGGAACTCCACGAACGCCATGGCCGTGAGCAGCTCGAAAACGCTGACGCGGCCTACGTCTCCGCGTCTTTCGACCGCCTCAACATCCGGCCACAACTCCACGATCAGGGCGACGAATCGCTCAGGCGATACTTCGTCCATATCCACGCGGATGCGCTCCGTCATGCGATGAAGATGGGGCGAGGTGAAGAGCCCGGTTCGCAGCCCGGCAGACGTCAGCGTGGATGCGATCATCGCAGCCGTGCTGCCTTTGCCTTTGGACCCGGCAACGTGGATAGTGGGCGTGGCCAGCTCAGGGTTGTCCAGGCCGGCCAGCAACACCTCCATCCGCCGGAGATGGAAATCCGGGGGCTCATTTGCCCTCGTTTTCCGTTCGAAATCCGCCAGGGAGAGAAGTTGGGCGATGGCGTCTTGATACTGCAGCGACCGGCCTTTCTACATGCGCGTTTCGATCAAGGCGAGATCATGCCGGTGTACGTATTACACGTCGGCGCCGGGCTCGCCCGGAGACTCGGGCGCTCGAAAACCCGAAAAACCCTGGAACGAGATACGGAACGAGATATCGGGAAGTCCGGTAATCTCGAGATCCCGGTAACTCTGAAATCCCGGGTCAATTCTAAACGTGCCGTTGCTTCCGAGGCTGCATCCTCTAGCATTATTCATCCGGACATGGCAATACATGCGTGATTCTGAGCTTATGAAACTGGTTCCAACAAAGCGATTCCGTGCGGCGTCCCCGCCCCTGTTGTTGATCTTGTTAGCCGCGTTTGTTCTGATCGCAGCGTGCAGCAAGCAAACGTCGGTCGGGGATCCCACACAGGTCAGCACCGTATCCACCGCCGTGCCAACGGTGCCACCATCCGTTACCGAGCGCGCCCAGGTAGCGAGCGTCTTCGCTGAGGAGATTACGCATATCAGAAATGCTGACTGGGCCGCGGTCTACGAGCTCTGCACGGTCGATTTCCGAGCTCGGCGATCTCTTGAGACTTTTATCGAGCAAGCGGAGGCCAACTTCTTCCGCCAGGGGTACTCGTACGAGGGGTTCGAGGTCCGAAACATCGTGACCACCACGGAACCCCGGGACCGCGTGTCGGTGACCTACGATGCGTATGAAAACGGTGAGTTCATCCGGACGGTCACGCCCGATGGCGGCGCGTTCGTCCTGATCAAGGGTGAATGGATCGACGACGGTATAAGTTGCCGCACCTCGAACCGCCCTGCCATTATTCCTTGAAACCATCGACATCCCGGGAAACCATCGAGACCCCGGAGCCTCTGGAGATCCGGGATCCCGGGTTTTCACACCGCCCGGGCGACGGGCCTATTTCAATTCTCGGCCTCGTCGCTGATTATGGTCCGCGGTATATTCCGGTCGTCCACCGGCCGGGACCGCCCGCATCAACTCCAAAATAGAACACGTTGCCGGCGTGGCGCGGCTCCGATTCGGAATCGGTCATCCTGAAACGGGTTTACGGACGGACCGTCAAGCACAAATGAGAAAACTGGAGCGGCAGATATGGGCCCACGGATCGGCATCATCGGCGGCGGCGCGATCGGCGGATACACCGGTGGGATGCTCACGAAGGCGGGGCATGACGTCACGATCGTTGACCAGTGGCCGGAGCATGTCTCCGCGGTACAGGCCAACGGCCTGACCATCCGCCACGGGGGCGAAGAGATTAACGTCCGCGCTCGCTACATCAACATCTGCGACCTGCAGGCGATTGATGATCCATTCGACTACGTGTTCATCGCCGTCAAGTCATACGACACCGAGTGGGCAGCGATGTTGATGCGCCGTTACCTGAAGCCAGACGGTGCGTACGTGGACTTCCAGAACGGGATCAACGACTACCGGCTGGCGGATACGGTCGGCGCAGAGAATTGCCTGGGTTGTGTGATCACTATTGCCGCCGGTTGTTACGAGCCAGGCATCGTGGAACGCACCGACCAAAATCCTGTCGCCTACAAGATCGGTGAGCATGACGGCTCGGACACGAAGCGGGCGCGTGAGCTGGTGGAGATCATCTCTTCCGTCTCTGAAGGGGCCTTTTTCACCGACAACCTGTGGGGTGAACGCTGGGCCAAGCTCGCCATAAACTGCATGGTCAACCCTATCGCCGGTATCACCGGACTCACCTCGGACAAGGTGCGGACCGATCCAAGGGTTCGCGGTATCCG
>JADFQR010000230.1 GCA_022561735.1 Chloroflexota bacterium
ATCACCGCCGCACGGGTGAAGGATGGTGACATCCCTGCGAGTACGGCGTAACCGATCACGGCTGCGAGCGGCATGAGCAGGTATAACCGGCGGCGCCGACCGAACAACAGCGACGCCACCATCAGCGCGAGACCCGCCACAATCGCCACGTGCAGGCCTGAGATCGCCAGTAGATGACTCAGCCCGGCTGACCGGAAATCGTCCCGCAGTTCGGGCGTCAACCCGGTTCGGTCGCCCGTCGTTACGGCTGTCGCCAGACCGGACGCAGCGCCGGGGACCAGCTTCATGATGGAGGCCGATGCAGCGCCACGCGCGTCCGCCACGGCGCGTCGCACGGCGTTCCCGGACGTCGAGTCGATGAGCCGCACCGTGGCGACCGTGACAACCCCGGCGGCCCCGGGAGAGATGCCGGGCGGCATCTCAACGTCAGGAGCGCGCGGCTGGAATCGGCCGGTCACACGATAGAGATCGCCGTAACGAAAACCCCGGAGCGGCCCGGACCCGTTAACAAGGGCGCCGTAGAGACGCTCGGCAAGCACATCGACCTCGACCGGCGTTTCCAGGGCTATCGTCTCGCCCGATGAATCGATCACCCGCACCAGCGTTAGCGGCAGGCGCGTGACGCTGCCGTACGGCCTCGGCTCGGTGTCCAGCGTGGCCTCAAACTCGACCGTGCCCGCCTGTAACGCGGCTGAAACCCCGGAGGGAATGTCGGCCGGGGTAACCGCAGCACCGGCAAGCGAGACGCGGACCAGCCCCAGTATCAACAGCAGCCCGGCCATCGCCGGTAGTAGTCGCCGTCCCGACACACGCTCGCGCGCCGCGACTAACGCCATCGCGACCGCCCACAGAAGCAGGACGGCGCCGGGCAGGTTCCAGCCGCCGTTCGGCGCCACCCCGAGCCAGGCGCCGACGACGAACGCTCCGGACAACCAGAGCAGGGTCATTCCGGCGTCACCAGCTCACCAGTCCCCGTAGTGACGAAACCGTCTCCGGGCCGATGCCGAAGACTTCCCGCAGCGCATCCAGGTTTTCGAACGGCCCGTTCAGGGACCGCCAGTCGATGATGGCCTGCGCACGCGCCGGACCGATGCCGGGAAGCGATTCGAGTTCCGAGCGCCCCGCGTTGTTGAGGTTGACGAGTCCGGCGGTAGTCCCGGTCGAGGTGGCAGAACGGTAGCAACGATCGCGGCGTCGCCAGGCGTGTTCCCGGGCGTCTCCGGGGATATTTCGAGCACGGTTCCACCTGGAATCGACCCCGAAAGCGACACGGCGAGCGTCACGGGCACTTCTATCCGCTCACCGTCCACCACACGTGCAGCCAGGTTCAACGCACCGACATTGGCGCTCGATAACGGTCCACCGGCGGCCGCTATCGCGTCACCAACGCGTGAGTTCAGGGCCAGCGTGTAGACGCCCGGCGAGACGACGGCGCCGGTGACATGCGCGACCGGAAAAGGCTGCGGGGTAGGGGTAACCAGGAAGATCTCGACGGCGTTCGAGGATGGCCTGTCGAGCAACCAGTAGACGACTCCGGACGCGCTCGCCAGTACGGCAAGCACAAGGAATATCGATGGCAACCAGCGCGTCCAGGCCCGGTCTCGATGCGGAACGGGCTCCTCGCTCTCGCGTTTTTCGCCGGGTTCCTCTCCGTCCATCCCATCTCCACCCGGCGGAGAATCCGTCCGGTGTCTCCGGTTAAAAAACCGGTCCCAGGATTGCCGATGAGAGCACCGGCCCGGGGAAGACATTCGGCGGGAACGCCTGCCCGGCCCGAGAGTAACAGAGGCGGAAATACCGGACATCGGCCCACCCGGCGGTGTTCAACGACAAGCCGCACGACGCCCAAATTGCTGGCCGCTCGACACGTTCATATAATGTCCGGTGGCCCGAACGCGCCTGGCCCTGCTCTGCTGTACGCAGAAGATCGCAGGCGTCGATGCAAGCCTCAGTATTTTTACCTCAAAGTTTTCACAAGGAGAACGAAAGTCATGTCGCCCGAGCCTTACGCATTCCTCGGCGGGAAGCAGATGCCCCTGGCCGAAGCGAAGGTAGGGATCATGACCCATGCCCTGCACTACGGCACTGCGGTTTTTGAGGGCATACGCGGCAACTGGAATAAAGAGCACGGCAAGATGTACGTGTTCCGGCTGCGCGAGCACTATGAACGCCTGTTGCGCGGGTCAAACATTCTCAAGATCGAACTCCCTTACTCGGTCGATGATCTGATCGACATCACGACGGACCTCGTCGAGCGCAACGGCTACCGGGAGGACGTGTACATACGCCCGCTCGCATTCAAGAGCGCCCAGATGGTCGCCAACCTGAAGCTGCACGAGCTTGAGTCTGACTTCACCCTGATGGTGATGCCCTTTGGCGCGTATATCGAGAACGACGGCGCCATTAGATGCCAGACATCGTCATGGCGGCGGCCGGACGACACGATGATGCCGACGGGCGTGAAGCTGGCGGGGTTGTACACGAGCGGCATCCTCGCCAAGACCGAGGCCGTGATGGCGGGTTTCGACGAGGCGATCGTCCTGAACCATGACGGAACGGTGTCCGAAGGCACGGGCGAAAACCTGTTCCTGGTAAAGGACGGCGTCCTGCACACACCCAGCGAGACCGACAACTGCCTGCTCGGCATCACCCGCGCGAGCGTCATCACGCTCGCACAGGAGGAGTTCGGGCTGAAGGTCGTCGAACGCCGGATGCACCGCAGCGAGTTGTACCTTGCGGACGAGG
Organism: Chloroflexota bacterium; assembly: GCA_022561735.1. The sequence goes on from JADFQR010000230.1 coordinate 2,746, forward strand.
TGTTCCTCACCGGCACGGCTGCGCATTTGACGGCTGTCGGTGAGTTGGATAACCGCAAGATCGGCTCCGGCGGTATGGGTCCGATCACCCGGAAACTCCAGGACATGTACTTCGACATCGTCGTCGGCAACAATCCCAGGTACATGCACTGGTGTCACCCGGTGACGCCCGGAGGCGGCTAGCACCCGGGAATCCTGGGGACCCGGGCGGGTGCGTGGCAAGGACGGCGGTCCGACGCTTCGGATTCGGGACCGGGTGAGAAGCCCGGGGGTGACGGCAAGAGCGGCTTCTCACTCGCCCTGACCCTTTCCCGCCGGGAAAGGGAATCAATGTCCGGTCCGTC
>JADFQR010000231.1 GCA_022561735.1 Chloroflexota bacterium
GCCATCTCGGGCGAGGTGGGCGATGACCCGGCCGACATGGACGCCGCAGTAGCGAACGCTGGAGCGCGTTCCCCGATAGGCCGCATCGGCACGCCGGAGGATATCGCCAACGTCGTGGTGTTCCTCTGCTCTGACAGGGCGTCATTCATGACGGGCGAGTTTGTGAACGTGGATGGCGGGGTGATGGCGCAGGGCGCGTGGGCGGACCTGGGCCGGGCGGGGTAGCATGTGGCTTCATGCCGGATGGTCGCACAGACGTAAGTCCCGGCTGCAACATCGGACGACACGATTGGGCGGTCGTTGTGTTGGTTTTCTGGAGTAGTTCGCACCGGGTAGCCGGTCAGAGCCGGCGCCGATTCTTATGGGCGGCCTGGAGGGCCGCATGGATATCCGCGATCCTTTTCGGTGGCCTGTTGTGGCTCGGAAACGGGGATCGCGTGGAAGCGGACGACCATACCTCGCCGGAGGTATTCGTGGTCGAGATCGACGGTGTGATCTCCATCATCATGGAGCGCTTCATTTCCCGTGCGCTGAAAGACGCCGAGGAGGCCGGTGCGGAACTGGTCATAATTCGGATCGATACGCCGGGCGGTACCCTGGAAGCGACGCGTGACATCGTTACGAAGTTGCTGGCGTCCAACATTCCCATCGTGTCATACGTTGCGCCTGACGGCGCACGCGCTGCGAGTGCTGGCACCTTCATTACTGCCGCGGCAGGTTTGGCGGCCATGGCGCCGACGACCAACATCGGCGCCGCCGCCGTAATCACGAGCGAAGGCGAGGACCTGCCCGAGACGCTCGGGAAGAAGGTGACCGAGGACACGGCCGCATTGATCCGGAGCATCGCAGAGTTGAGGGGGCGTAACTCGGACGCGCTTGAGGCGACGGTCCGCGACGCGCTCGCATACACCGCCAGCGAGGCCGTAGAGCTGGGCGTGGTTGACCTGATAGCGGTCGACCTGGCAGACCTGCTCGAACAGATCGATGGGCGAGCGATTCCGACGGCGTCCGGGCCGCGGATCGTGTCAACAGGGAACGCCACGATCCACGAGGTGAAGCAGAACGTCGTAGAGCGGTTTCTGGATTTCCTGGCAGACCCGAACGTGGCCTTCCTGTTGCTTTCCCTGGGCGGACTGGGGCTGATTGTTGAGATCTGGAGCCCCGGCTTCGGGATCGCGGGAGCGCTGGGCCTGGGGTTCCTCATCCTGGCCTACGCGTCACTCGGGAGCCTGCCGTTTTCATGGGCCGGGGTGGCGTTGATAGCGCTGGCGGTGGCGTTGATCGCCGCAGAGATGCACGCGCCGGGGGCAAGCGCGTTTGGCTTCGCCGGAGTGACCGCGCTGATCCTGGGCGGCCTGTTTTTGTTCAATTCCACCGGTGGAGCGGATATTTATGACATCCAGGTCAGGGTGAATCTCTGGGTCCTGGGCGGGGTCGCCACGGTTGCTGGAGCCATGACCGGATGGCTGGCCTGGGAGTTGAGGCGGTCAAGCCGGGTCAAGCCGTATGTTTCACCCATTTCCACCCAGGCACTGATCGGACAGACGGTGCTGGTCACCCAGGCGCTTGATCCTTCCGGCGAGGTTGTCGTCGCCGGCGAGCGCTGGCAGGCGAGTGCGACCGGTGGGCAGGTAGTGGACAGCGGGGCAGAGGTAGTAATTCGCTCCGTTGACGGGCTTCGGCTTGAAGTGGAGCCGACGGAAGACGGGAAATGACGCGTGCGCGCGGGGAGGTTTATGAGCTGTCGTACCGGGAGAAGACCAGCGTGAAAAGCATGAGGAAGGCGGACATATATGGCGATAATTAACTTTGTACGGGACTACGAGCGGATAGCCAGGTTCAAGTTTGGACGTTTCCAGGGGATGCTCGGACCGGGTGTGGTCATGGCCATACCGATCGTTCACCAGATCCGCAAGCTCGACACACGGATCGAGGTGATCGACATCCCCCGGCAGACGAACATTACGCGCGATAACGCGCCGATCAACATCGATTTTCTCGTTTACATGAGGGTCGATATTGAAAACGCTGAAAAAGCGGTGTTGGAGGTCGGCGATTACCGGATGGCGGTGATCGGTCTTGCGACCACCACGCTCCGCGCCGTGATCGGGGACATCACACTGGATGACGTGCTATCCCAACGGGATAAGATCAACGCCTCGATCAGGGAACGGCTGGACTCAGAGACGGAGCGCTGGGGCATCAAGGTCACGAACGTCGAGATTCGCGAGATCGAACCGCCGCGTGATATCCAGGACTCGATGAACCGGCAGATGACCGCCGAGCGGATTCGTCGTGCTGTGGTGACCGAGGCGGACGGCACCCGCGAGTCCAGCATCACGATCGCCGAGGGCCAGAAGCAGGCCGCTATCCTGGAGGCCGAGGGCGCAAGGCAGGCCGAGATCCTCGCCGCAGAGGGTGATCGACAGGCGGCGATATTGCGCGCAGAGGGTTTTGCCGAGGCGCTGGACAAGGTGTACAGCGTGGCGCAGAACGTGGACCAGAAGACGATGAGCCTTCAGTATTTTGAGGCGCTGAAGAGTATAGGCAACGGCGCTTCGTCCAAGATCATCTTCCCGATGGAGTTCACCAGGTTCCTCGGGCCGCTGGGGTCGATGTTCGGGTCCAACGGATCGGGTGGGGAGGCTGAAAAAGCTGAGTCATCCTGAACCGTGCCGGCGGGCCGCACTCCGAAGGCCTCAGGGAGCGGACCGGCGCTGGGGGCCCCATAGCGGCGTTGCGACGCGCCAGGCCCAGCTGATGATGTCCCGGGGCTCTCGCCACGCAGAGTCCTGGGACCTTCGCCACGCAGAGTCCCGAGGACCTCCCGCCACGCAGTGTCCTGAGGCTCTCGCCGAGCGGCGTCCTGAGGCCTCCGCCACGCAAGTGTCCTGAGGCTCTCGAAGGACCGGCGTCTCCGCGAACACCAGCCATATCGTCGGACCGCCGTCATCGAAGTCGCGGCTAACCCTCTCCGGCATGACGAGAGGCGCAACCTATATATAGGCGATCGCGCCGTCCGAGAGCAGCCGGTCCCCGCGGCGGAAGTTGGCCGTGAACGGGTGTTCGGCTATTTGGTCCAGGTT
>JADFQR010000232.1 GCA_022561735.1 Chloroflexota bacterium
ATCCTCGACCTGCCGCCGCGCGGGGTCCTGAATGTCCACCCATCGTTGCTCCCCCGGTACAGGGGCCCGAGCCCCGTCGTGACGGCTATCAAGGACGGGGTGACGGAGACCGGTGTGTCGGTGATGCTTCTCGACGCGGGCATGGACACCGGGCCGGTGATCGCACAATCGGCGCCGGTTCCGATTACCGGGACGGATACCGCAGGTGATCTGACCGATCGGCTATTTGAGATGGGTGTGGAGTTGATGATCGAGATCATCCCCGCCTGGGAACAGGGTGCAATGCGTGCGGCGCCACAGGACGAGAAAGCGGCGACGCTGACATGCCTGATCGAGAAGGCCGATGGCGAGCTGGACTTCGGAGGCAAGGCTATCGACCTAGCCCGGGCGGTCCGGGCCTACGATCCCTGGCCGGGGACGTTCACGCGGTGGAGAGGTAAATTGCTGAAGGTTCTTGAAGCGACCGCCGTATCCACGGACCCGGACGAACCCGGCGCTCCGGGCACGGTTACGGTTTCCGATGGCCGGATCATGATCGCGACCGGAGAGGGTGTGCTGGAGGTAAAACGGCTTCAACTTGAAGGCCGGGGCGGTGTAACAGCAGCCGAGTTTCTGCGTGGCTACCCGGCTATAGATGGCGCTCGCTTTCCCGACTGAACCGGATACTCGCCGCGGCAGGCCTACCGGCGCCCGTACGGGCCCGGCGTTATGGGTCTTGAAAGAGTCCATGAAACTTTCGCGTTACTAATGAGGTGTTGAGCAAGTGCGTTCCTCGATCACGACCGGCGGCAACCTGGAAACCGTTCTCGGGTCTGTGACACTCGCCGGTGTCAGTGATCGGCTGTTTTCATCCGGGTTGATCCCCTCACAGCGCGGTAGCGCTGACTCAGAAGCCCGGCAGGTGTACAAGGCGGCCGCCGACATGTTGCACAGGGCGGGTTCATCACTCACCGACGTGGTTCGGGTGCGCGCCTGGTTTGCGGACGCAGACGGGGCCAATGCGATCCGGGTGACGCATGCGGTTCTGTTCGATGACCCGGGACCTGCTTTAAGCGTGATCGGGGCGTTGAACCTGCCGAACGGCGCAAAGGTGATGCTGGAGATTGAAGCCGTGCGCGGGTCCGGGCCTGAACTCCAGCGCTTCGGGCAGGTGGACGGGCAGGGCTGGTGCCATGCCGTCCGGGTTGGCGACGAGGTCTGGGTATCCGGTCTGACGGCGGCGAATACCGAAGGGTCGCCGGGCTCGGACGGTGGCGCGGAGCGCGGGTACGCCACGACGGTAACCGGTGTTCTGAACGCTATATCCAGCTCCCTGGTCGGATCGGGCGTGGAGCCGTCTGACGTGGTCGCCACGCGGCATTTCATGGCCCGGGATGTTCACGGATGGGCGTTTCCTCCAACGATGCTGGAGTTCATGGGACGAAGCACGCCAACCTCCGCTGGGATCACCGTGGATCAGACCGGGGACGACAACGCGCCGTTCATGTTCGAGTGCGAGGCCGTATCTGGCGCTTCAGAGAGGGCGACCCGCGTCTGGTCTGGCCGGACGTACGAGTCAGAAAACAACTACTGCCGCGCCGTTCGTGTCGGCGACGTTGTGTACGTGGCGGGGACCACCTCTATCGTGCCCGGCGAGATTGTCCGCCACCCGTACGAGGTCGCAGCGCAGGTGGAGGACATCCTTGAGACGATTCGATGGGCGATCGAGGAGCACGGGCTTGCCTGGAGCGATCTCGTTCGTACACGCACCTATATCGTCGGCGGGCCGGACAGGTTGAACGAGGGCATAGAAGCGTTGCAGGGCGTCGTGGGCGGGATGGATTCGGCTGCGGCGGTGATCGGCGTGCCGGTGCTCGGCAGGCCGGAGGTGATGGTCGAGATCGAGGCCACGGCGGTGGCCGATTCCGGGTAAGAGCAAACGCAACGGGTTCTTGCATCGCAATCCCGGTTACGGTCGTCTAATCCTCCTGAGTCGAGCGTGCGTCGAGCGGCAGCACGCGTGCGCTGTCAGGACGTGACGGATGAACCTCTTTCCGGCCCGGTGGTCAAACCCGCTTCGGACGAAGCGGGCGGTTGTCGCGCTCGTTGTGGCTGTGCTTGCGGTCGGGATCGCCTGCGGTTCGTCGCGTGACGAGGTTTCGCCCGCCACGCCCTCGCCGGCCACGCCCTCGCCGTTAGGATCGAACGCGTCGGCTCCCGTCGCACCGCGTGCCACGTCGGGACCGCTGCCGACCTCGACGCCCGAGCCGCCGCTGGTTGACCTGTCCATCCACAGCGTTCCCCTTGACCAGGTGATCTTCGACACGTTTGACGGCGGCGCCACGCGGCTGAGCGAAGCCAGCGAAAGCACGATTCGCCGATTGCGCGACGCGATTCGCCCGGTGTACGAGCCCGTCCGATACCAGTCGGTGGATGGGGGTGACTGGCTTTCGGACGCCGACACCGTGATGGGCTATGTGAGCGAGTCGGGCGCCTTTGCGTATCCGATCAAGTTCCTGAACTCTCACGAGCTGGTCAACGACACGATCGACGGTATTCCGATCCTCGTCTCCTACTGCCCGCTCTGCGGGAGCGGCGTGATTTACGACCGCCGCCTTGACGGCGCAACGCACCTATTCGGTAACACAAGCGCCCTTTATCAGAACGACCTGGTGATGTTTGACCACGCGACAGGCTCTTACTGGTTCCAGGTCGGCGGCGAGGCCATTGTCGGCGCGTTGACCGGCAGCAGGCTCAAACCGCTGCCATCGGCCACGATGCCCTGGGGGGTCTGGAAAGAGCTCCACCCGGACACGCAAATCCTGTCGCGCGTCCAGGGCTTTCCGTCCTTCCCGAACTACGAACAGGACCCGTTTAGCGGCTACAAGGCGCGCGTGGACGACCTCCAGTTCCCGTTCCCCGTGACGGAAGACAAGATCGACACGCGGATGCGGGCCTCGATCATCACGCTGACCGTCATCGTGGACGGGATGGAGAAGGCGTATCCGGTCGAGTTGATGGGTGACGCCGTTGCGAACGACACTCTGGGCGGGGAGCCGGTCGTTGTGTTCAGCCGG
>JADFQR010000233.1 GCA_022561735.1 Chloroflexota bacterium
CGTCCGGAAACCACCCGACCGTTTCGGACCGGCCGGCCGAGACTGCCTACGTGATCGAGGGCGACGACCTGCTGGCGCTCAATCAGGACCTGGACGGCGACACGCCCCCACTCGTCATCTACCACTCGCACCCGAACGGGCGCGCCTACCTGTCGCCGACGGACCGCGACGTGGCGACCAACCCGCCGGAATGGGGCGGCGGACCGGCATACCCGGTCCAGCAACTCGTCGTCGGAATTGACGCCGAGCGTGTCGTTGAATCGGCGCTTTTCGCGTGGTCTGACGATGCGGATGGATACGTGGAGATAGCGAAGTTCCCGGGTGCGGCCGTTTAGACGAAACGACCCACTGGTGCGGGACGAGGCTCCGCAATCAACCCGTCGGCATAGCACGGGCGCCGCAATTTAGCGAGAACATCGAACGGCTCCCGTGTAAGGCCCCCCCCCGCTCGAACCTGGACGGCAGGCCCGATGCGCGTGGACGGGCCCTGTTTACGTCATCTCCCGGAGTGCGCGTGACCGGAAGAAAAGCGTCCATGCGACCAAGATGACTCCCCCGTTTCCAAGCACCAGCGCCATCTCGTTGCCAAGTGTCTGGGCAGCAATACCGCCGATCATCCAGCCGAGCGGGAATAGCTGAAGCGTCAGCGCGTAAATAGACATGATCTTGCCGCGCAGGTAATCGGGAGAGTGTGTCTGGAACACGGTCGAGAGAGTCGACAGGTAAAGCCCGGCGCTGACGCCGAATATAAACAGCAGGCTCAGCGACAGGTAGAAGTCCCGAGAGAAGCCGAATGCGATCGCCGCAGGGTCACCGAGCACAAGCGCCAGGAACAGCAGCCAGCCCTTGCGCTTCACCTCACCGATGAGCGCCAGGGTGAGTGCGCCGGCCGCCATCCCGGCGCTCATCGCGGCCATCATCGCCCCCAGGCCCAGCTCCCCCACATCGAGAACGTCACGGGCGTAGATCGGGATGATCGGGAAGATGAACCCGGCCATCAGTCCCAGGATGTTCATGATGATGAGCGGCCTCAGCACGGGCGAACTTCGGACGAACGCTATCGCCTCCTTGAGGTCTGCGATCGCGGAGGTTTTGACCGGCGGCTCGGCGCGCTTGTTGGTCGTGATGCGCCATGTGGCGGCTACCGCCGGCACATAGATCACGGCAATCAGGAAGTAAACAGGAGCGATGCCCGCCACCCCGAGCAGCACCCCACCCAACGCCGGGCCGATGATGGCACCGGCCGTAGCAAGTGACTGGTTTAGCGAGATCGCTGTCAGGAGCCGTTTCCGGCCCACAACGTCATGGACGATGGTCTGGCTGGCCGGCATGCCGAACGCCACGGCACCTCCCTGAACCATCGAAAGCGCCAGTAAATGCCAGATGGAGATGACTTCGATGGCGACCAGGTACCCGACGATGAGGTTGACCACCGCCATCGAACCGCGCACCCACATCAAGATGGTTCGCTTGGACCACCTGTCTGACGCGACCCCACCGGCAAGGCTCAAAAGAATGACGGCGATGGCGGGCGAGCCGGCGATGATCCCCACCCACGCCTGGGAGTCGGTCAGCTCCAGGGCCAGCCACGCCTGGACGACGTTCCGCATCTGGAACACCATGAACACGAGGATGTTTGCCACGAACAGGTAGCGGAAGTCCCGCATCCGCAACACTTCAAGCGCGGTCGATCCGCCTCCTGACCCGGCGTGCGCTGATTCCTTTCCGATGCCCGCCTCAACGGCGGTGTCCGGCGCGGGATCCCTTTTTGTATCTGACGTCGCCATCGCACCTCTGGTACGCGGGTAACCGGGCACTTGATCGAAAAGAAGGAGCCGCCCTCTTCAACCTGTGAAGCTGAAGTGCGACGGCTGGGCGTAGCAGGACACGATACGCCGCATTAACGCCGTAGCGCAGCTATCTCAAGGCATGGATTCAGCCGTTCCCCGCATTCGCCAGGCGGATACGGCAGGGTTCACGCCGCCCTTTCCAGGCGGCTTTTACTTCCGCAACAGCGGGATTCAGCCCGCCTTCGTAGATCAGCCATAGACCAGGCAACACCCCGGCCCGGCTCCTGATCAACCCGGCAACCCGGCGTCCGCGATACAGGGCATCCCGGACCCGTCGGGCCTGAGGTGATCGTTGGCGGTAGTAACCCCGTCCGGGGCCGATGCCATTTGACGTAGTCACTATCACGGGCCTCCGATATTCCCGGGCGAGTGTCCACGCGCCGGTTGGAGCCGTTTTCGGGTCACGTCCGGCGCGATGGACTGGTGGCAGCCGCGAGTAAAACGCCGCCCTGGTTTCACACCCTTTGCGCCCCCGGAATTAGCGACGTACGCTTTGCCGGCGCTACACCTGTGACCTGGTGACAAATAACCGGAACATCCACCCGGAAGACCCGTCAGGAACGTTCAGGGGAGATCGACTTATGGCCGAACCCGGCCCAGACCCGGACGGCTCCGGCAAGGTGATGACCGTGGAGAACCAGCGCCGCTTGCCGGTACGGCGACTCGGGCCGACAGGAATCGCGCCGTGAGCGTCCGCGAGTCCGCGCCGCAACTCCTCCCCTACCACGACCGGTGGCAACAGGGCATCGTCTCGGTAATCAAGTCCGTGTACGACGAGTACCGGCTAACGTGGGACCCGGACGAGTATCACCGCGACCTGTACACGGTCAGGGAGACGTATATAGAAACGGGCGGGTTTTTCTCGGTGCTGGTGTTGCAGAACAGGGTGATCGGGACCGTCGCCGGGTTGGACAGGGGAGACGAAGCGGAGTTAGAGCGGTTGTATCTCGCAAAAGAACACCGGGGGCAAGGGTACGGCCGGTTGATGACGGAGCATTTCCTTGACTGGGCACGCTCAACCGATCATCGCAAGGCGATCGCATGGTCAGACAAGCGGTTCGCTGACGCCCACGGGATGTATGAGCGGATGGGTTTCTCGATCATCGGCGACCGCGTACTGGACGACCCGGACGAAAGTCCCGAATGGGGATTCGAGATTCACCTTGACCCTGCCCGGAAGGCGGTACGGTGAGTCCAGATCA
>JADFQR010000234.1 GCA_022561735.1 Chloroflexota bacterium
AATCTCCCGGCGAACGGTGGGGCTGCCACACACCCCGGCAACCGGCGGGTCCCGGTTGATCCAGGTTAGCCGTCCGTACTTTCGACGATTTCGACGAGTACGTCTGAGGATCGCGTCAACGTCACGATCGCCTCTGACAGGGCGTCTTGCGCCGCAAACACGTTCTGCAACCCGATGGCGTCCAGGCTCTCGTTCACCAACCGGCCGGCCAGCGCCAGGTCCGCAAGCACGTCGACCAGTTGTTCATGGATATCGTCATGCACGGGCGGCGCGACCAGTTCCTTCGCCCTTGCCGAGTAGCGGGCAAATTGCGACGAAGTCTGCCGAACGTCGTTGGCCCATATCGGACTGTCCGGGTTGGAAGTCCTGAGGAGCTGGATCACACGGGACAGGTCGATGCCCGCACGCCTCGCCAGGTCGTTCGCGACCGCCCGATACGCTTCAGCCGGGTCAACCACGGCCGTGGGCGTGGGCTCGGGCAGGGCTGTCGGCGCCGCGAAAACTGTGTCGTCCGAGAAGAACTGTTGCACTGTTTCCGGCTCGTCCGAGATCGATGTCCCCATGACAATCACGGCGCTTCCCACCACGGCGGCGCTGATGCCGCCGATGATGGCGTTCCCTTTGGACCCTCTCATGATCGACCCGACGTAGCCCAGCCAGGACAGTCCAGCGAGCGCAGCGACGGAGCCGAGGATGATCAGCAGGTTTCCCAAGTTCTCTCTTCTCTATCCGGCGTGACCGCACGCGGCCCGTCCCCGGTCTGTCCGTTCATGGAATTGATATCGCCGCAATCATCGCGGCCGCAGTCCATTATGAAGTGATGCGCGTATTCATCGCCGGCCCGGCGCGTCCGGGCAAGCGCTGCGCAAGGTGTTACGTGTCGTTCTTCGGGAACGCTTTCACACGCATCAGGGTAGCGGCAAGTCCGTCCACAACGTAAAACCTGCGGCTACTCAAAGAAATCGGCGTCTTCCGGCCGCAGATACGCGGCAGCCGCCTCGGCATTCAGCGTTACCCCGAGACCCGGCGTATCCCAGACCTCGATGAAGCTATCTTTCACTATCGGGTTCGGCAACCCCTCAACAATGTCATACCACCACTCCGGGTTGCCCGTCGGGTACTCGAATGCGATGTAGTTCTTCGGCAGCGTCGCAGCGACCTGCACCTGCGCTGCAAGGCCGATCAACCCGTCTCCCGTGCCATGCGGGGCGATCATGATCCCGTGAAGGTCAGCGTACTCCGCAATCCACTTCAACTCCGCCAGCCCGCCCACATCCGCCAGGTCCGGCCCGATTACGTTCACCGCTCGTTTTTCGATAAGGTCCATGAAGTTCTGGCGCAGGTAGATTTGCTCACCCGTGTGGATCGGCGTCGTCGTGTACGGCGTCACCTCGCGGTACAGGTCGGCCAGGACATACGGCGTGTAATCGCCGGTGATCATGTCCTCCAGCCACATAATGTTGAGATGCTCGACGGCCCTCGCCAGCTTGAGCGCGTCCGTGACGGTGAAACCCGGGCCGCAGTCGAGCGCCAGGCCGATCTCGTCGCCAAGTACGTCCTTCATCGCCTCGATACAGGCGATCGTGTGCTTCATCCCGCGCTCGGTAATCAAACCGCGGTTGGGATGACGGCCCGAGTTGTCGAGTTCGCCGTAAAAAAAGTTCGACTTATCCCGGACCATGGAGCCGTGAAAAGCGATCCCCTGCTTGATGATCGAGAATCCCTCCGGGCGTGACTTCATCCACCGCATCTCTTCGGCGTAGTCGTCGGGTTCGGAACCGGACATTTGACGCCGCACGTTGCCGTTGTAGGTCAGGACGCGGTCCCGCACCTTGCCGCCGAGCAGCTTGTACACGGGGACGCCGGCCGCCTTTCCGGCGATGTCCCACAGCGCCATTTCGATCGCGCTGACGGCGCTGCCCCAGGGCTTGAAACTCCCGAAACGCCGGATCTTCAGCATCACGCGCTCTACGTCCGTCGGGTCCATGCCCAGGACAAGTTCCCGGTAGTAGAGGAAGTGCCACTTCAGGTCATGTTTCGCGGTTTCCGCCTGCCCGATCCCCTCGATACCTTCATCGGTCTTAATCCGGATTACCGGGTTTGAGCCGATGACGGCGCACTTCAGGTCGGTGATTTTCATGCGGGTTCCTCGGTTTTCGGGAGATTTCGCGGGATTCCCAGGTATTCCGGGACTTCATGCGGGGCGTGACCGGCTCGCCCGGCGCAGTTGTCGCGTAACGCCGCTGGATCATGCCAGCATTTGTTGCGCGATCAAAGCACGGGCAAGCCTGTCCCGGAAGCCATCAGAGCCAGGAGAATAGTTCTGAGGCCGGGTTCGCGGGTTATTCGACGGTCACACAGACCGGTTTTGTTCCGTTGACGCAGTACCCGAGCCGGTTCCACCGCGTCTCTAACGGTTGCAGGTTGCCGGAATCGTCCGCGGCGCGTGCGAGGATCGTGTAATGACCCGGCGCAGGCGGGGTCCAGTCAACGTGCCACTGCTGCCACGAGTAGCCGAGTACGCTCTCGTCGAGGTGTGCGTCCTGCCAGGTGTCTCCACCGTCAAGGCTCACGTCCACGCGGCGCACCACTCCGCCGCCGGACCACGCCATCCCGCTTATCGCCACCGGGCGTCCAACCGGCAGCGATGTGCCGTGCTCGGGCCAACTGACCAGCGATTTGACCTCCATCCGGGATATCTGCTGATCTATCCCCGCCTCGTCCTCCATCACGTAGCGTTCAGTCTGGAAAAATCCCACGAACGGCTTTTCCAGCACGCGGATGCGCGTCAGCCATTTGACGGAAGCCATCCCGTACCAGCGCGGCACTATCAGGCGCACCGGGAAGCCGTGACCCCGGGACAGCTCCGCGCCGCCGACCCGCGTCGCTAGCATGTAACCCTCCGCCTCCTCCAACGAGAATCGCCTGTAGTACCCGGTCGCCGACGTGACGGTTATGCTCGACGCCCGCGATGTCGGGCCCGCGGCCTCCAGTAGGTCCGCCAGTGGCAGTCCGGCCCATACCTGCTCCGAGTACCAGCCCCCGGTGC
>JADFQR010000235.1 GCA_022561735.1 Chloroflexota bacterium
CTCCGCCGCATTCACGTCCGTTGCGCCTCCGTCAACCCGGGAGTCGTTGATCATCACGCCGACCGGGTACCCGTTGACGCGAGCCAGGACGGTGATACGGCCGGCGCCGAAATAAGGAGCGATCTCGAAGATCGAGTCTTTGTCGAGAACGGATTCAAGGATCGGCCGGGGGTCGAACACAGTCATGTTGTCCCGCGGGATGACATTCTTGAGCGACTCGTCCCGGCGGCCCGGATCGTCGTCGGTTTTCACATGAGGCGGCATGTCCCAGACACTGTCCGGAAGGTAGCTGAGGAACTGGCGGATCATCTCGAACGCCTCTTCCTCGGAATTCGCCAGGTTGTTAACGACTCCGCTCTTGTACACCTGCACGCTGGCGTCGCCCAGGTCCTCCTTGGTGATGTCAACGCCGAACGCTACTTTGACGACGGGCGGCCCGCCGGCGAACAGCACAGAGGTGTCCTTCACCATCACGCTGAAATGCGCCAGCGCCGCCTGTACGGCGGGCAGCCCGGCCACCGATCCCAGCACAGCCGCCACAGACGGCACGACGGACAGCAGGTGGGGCGCTACATCATGGCCCGGGCCGTTGGGAAGATAGGTGTGGCCGATCTGTTCGAACGTACGAACGCTTCCTCCGGCGGCGTCCAGCAACCGGATGAACGGCAACCGCCACTCGATCGCCATCCGCTCTGAGAAGGCCGTTTTGTTGCCCACGTTGCCGTCCGAGGCGCCTCCCCGGATGGTGAAATCGCCGCCGTTGATCATCACCCGCCGGCCGTTGATCTTTGATACGCCGATGACGGTGTTTGCCGGGGTGAAGCCGATCAGTTTGCCGTCATCGTCATATGTGGCCGAACCGGCGAGCGTGCCGATCTCTTCAAATGTTCCGGGGTCGACCAGCGCGTCGATCCGCTCGCGGACAGTCAGCTTTCCGCGGCCTTTATGGAATGCGACATTGTTCTCGCCACCCATCTGGTGAGCGAGCTTTGTCCTGAGTTTCAGCTCGTCTAATTCAGCGTCCCAGCCGATCTGTCGTTTCTCCACCGCGCCAGCGGAATCGGAGCGCTCTCCGAGATCAGCCTCATCCATCTCCTCGATGAAAACCACCGACTGGCCTTCTCGAACCGAATCTCCCTTTGATACCGCGACCATGCGGACAATGCCGCTCTGCTCCGCCCGCACGGTGTGGAAGAACTTCATCGCCTCCATCACGAGAAGCTGATCGCCGCTGCGAACCGGGTCTCCCTCGGCAACGTCCAGTTCTGCGACCACTCCCTGGATGGGCGAGGTTACTGCGACGGTACCCTCCGGCCCGGCCACATCTGCCGTGGTTTCAGCGGTGGCGCTGACGGTGGAGTTCGCTACCACGGCGAAACGCCGGGGGTGCGAGCCGTTGGTCGAGTCCGCAAGGACCTTGATCTGCTCGTCCACGAAGCGGGTATGGATTCGCATGTCCCGGAAATCCGGGTGTTGCAGCAGGTTCTGCAGAAAGGTCAGATTGGTCGCTACGCCGTCGATGCGAAACTCGGTCAAGGCCCGGTATGTCCGCCTGATGGCGTCACTAAAATCGGGCGATTTCGAGTGGCCGATCACCTTGGCGATGAGCGAGTCAAACGAGGGGCTGGTGGCGTATCCGGCGTACCCAAAAGTGTCGGTGCGCACCCCCGGCCCCGTCGGCGGCTCAAAGGCCGTGATCGTTCCTACGGATGGCAGCGTCCGTCCGTCCGGTGTGACCGTCTCCATGTTCACCCGGGCCTGTATCGCAAAGCCCTGCGGGTGCGGGATGTCCGCCTGTTGCAACCCGAGATCGGCGAGGGTTCGCCCCCCGGCGACGTTCAGTTGCGCCTCAACCAGGTCAACCCCGGTCACGGCCTCCGTGACGGTGTGTTCAACCTGGAGCCGGGCGTTCGCCTCGATGAAGTAGAACGCTGAGTCATCGGTCCAGTCATCGGCGTCAACAAGGAACTCAAACGTCCCGAGGCTTTTGTAGTTGACCGCCGACGCGAGTCGTTGCGCCGCGTCGGTCATGCGCTCCCTTAATCCATCCGGCAGCCCAGGCGCAGGCGCTACCTCCATGACCTTCTGGTATCGGCGCTGAATGCTGCATTCCCGTTCCCAGAGGTGGGATACCTCCCCGGATCCGTCGCCGAGTATCTGCACCTCGATGTGACGAGCCCTCTGGATCAGCCGCTCTGCATAAAGATCGCCGTTGCCGAACGCGTTCTGCGCCTCGATCCTGGCCTCTTCATACAGGCTGGCGATCTCTGAAACTTTCTCGATGGCGCGTGCGCCCCGTCCTCCTCCTCCTCCCACGGCCTTCAGGATCATCGTGCTGCCGGAACCCAACGACTCAAAAAACACGCGCGCCTCGTCCGCGGAGTTCAAGCTCTCAGTTCCGGGCAGCACCGGCACTTTGTTCTCGGCGGCGATATCCCTTGCACGGACCTTGTTCCCGAACAACTCAAGCGTCTCGACGCGCGGCCCCACAAACGTTAGCCCGGCGGTTTCACACGCACGCGCGAAATCGGCGTTCTCCGCGAGGAACCCGTAGCCCGGGTGAACAGAGTCGCAGCCGGCAGATTTCGCTACGTTAACAATCTGCTGGATGTCCAGGTAGGGAGCGACTCCCCGGCCGGTCAACGGGACAGCTTGATCCGCCTTGTGGACGTGAAGTGCTTTGGCGTCGTCCGTGGAGTAGATCGAGACGGTCGAAATCCCCATGTCGGCGGCGGCGCGGATGATGCGGATAGCGATCTCGCCACGATTGGCTACGAGAAGTTTGGACAGTGTCATCGGGTGTATCAGGTACCTGTTATCGGGTAATCCGGCTGTTGTTAAGGCGTCGCACGGATCAGACCGTGTGACGGCTACACCATACCGACAGGAGGCGATGGGGTGAAGCTGCCAGGGATGGGAACTGGGTATCCGGCCCATTTGAAGCCGGGATTCAGCGAAGGCAACGGGGGCATATCTTCAGCGGTGTATCGTGTGCCGTCTGACGGGTGATTTAGGAGGCCTGCTCAGGCAGGTGGGATGATTG
>JADFQR010000236.1 GCA_022561735.1 Chloroflexota bacterium
CAGACGACGGATGCTGCCACGGGCGCGGACTCCGGCCACCTGTCGTCGCTAACTGATCGTGTGGTTGGTCGTTTGCCCCCACATGGCGTCTGAGTTTTCGCGTGCCCGAGTGAAGGTCGTTACGCTCACCCGGATGGACGATAGGCTCGCACGACCACGCTCCCACGGGCTTCTAGTCTGGACATGTGGGAAGACCACCGCCCGGCGGGGCGTGTGCCGCCATCCAGCGCGAAGCGCCATCATCATTCATCCGATCGGCGTCTCGAAAACTCAGGGCCCTTAAGGGTTCTGTTTTCTCGCGCCTGCGCAGGTTCGCGCTTGCTTGTACGCGTCGCGCGTACCCCGGCGAGCTTGACCGCCCGCGTCGCGCACACGTAAGCACGCATACGAGCTTGCGAGCCGGGCAGCGGGGTGTCACCGGGCTTGAGACGGCGATCATCATGATCGCATTCGTCGTCGTAGCTTCGGTGTTCGCCATGACCACGCTTCAGGTCGGGCTCTTCTCGGCGTCCCAGGGCAAGGAAGTGGCGTACGCCGGGCTGGACAATGCGACGGGGAGTCTCCATCTGCGTGGATCCGTCCGGGCGATCCGTGGCGATGTGGACGTGGATGGCAACGACACGATCGACCTGGGCGGCGCTGACGAACAGGCGGTCGCAAAGATCGTGTTCACCGTGAACAGCGCCATCGGCAGCTCGTTGACCGATCTCACGCCGCCATACACAACGAACGGCGCTGGCGTAGACCCCGACGCCAGCGGGCTGACCAGTCGCACCAGCATCACCCTTCTGACCGACAACCTGCTGATCAACGATCTCGTCTGGACAGTCACCTTTCCCGGCGCAGATAACGGTGACTACTTCCTGGATAACGGGGAGAAGGCAGAGTTGACGGTCTGGTTGCATCCATACGACAACGTGAACAGCCTGTATGACCTGGGAAGCGGAAGCGGAGATTCGTACCTTGACGCCGCCTCCGATCTCATCGGCGCTGGCGAAGAGTTCACCCTCCAGTTGCGCCCGGTAAAAGGCGTCACTCTCAACATCCAGCGTAATCTTCCCGTGGTGCTGCGGCCCCAGATGGATTTGAGGTGACGAATATCCGCTGAACCCGGAGTTAATCCCGTGACTGGCCGATGGTCAGGCCGGCGATTCGTCTGCCGTCGCGATGTTTCTTACCGCAGACGGTCCTACAATGCCGTCACGGCGACGGGGTCCGCCGCCGTGACTATCAGCAATCTGAACAAACCCAGAACGACCCAGGGGGTACGAGCAATGGCGCAACTCAGCCAGGAACAGGTCACGCTTCTTCGGGAACCGCACATAGCGCAGTTGGTTACTTTGATGCCGGACGGCTCTCCGCAAATCTCTCCCGTCTGGGTGGATACCGACGGGACAGACATACTGATAAATACCGCCCTCGGGCGGCTCAAGTCCAACAACATGGCGAAGGACGCCCGGGTGGCCGTCAGTGTGTACGACCCTGAAAACTCGTACACACGGGTCGTGAATGTGCGGGGCCGGGTCACCTCGATCAGTGAAGAGGGCGCTGACGCGCATATTGACTCGCTGGCGAAGAAATATATGGGCGTTGATTCGTACCCGAATCGGAGCCCGGACGAGACGCGCGTCATCGTGCGGATTTCACCGGAGCGCATCAGCTAAAACTAGCGGCCGGCGGTGTCACGTATCCAGTCCACACTGGCCGGGACGGTACCAACAGGGGGGATTGTGCATTCCGTAAAAAGCGGCATCTTCATCATGCCGTTCCATCACCCGTCGAAGGAGCTCGCACAGAGCCACGACGAGGACATGGAACTGGCCATTAGGGCGGACGAGCTGGGCGTAGATGAGTTCTGGGTAGGGGAGCACCACACCCTTGCCTGGGAAACGATCATCAGCCCGGAGATGTTCCTCGCGGCCGTGTTCCGGCAGACAAAGCGGATGCGCATGGGGCCGGCCCCCGTGCTGGTGAACCTCCACCACCCGGCGCAGGTCGCCAACCGGCTCGCCTTCCTGGACCATTTCTCGCACGGCAGGCTAGACCTGGCGTTTGGATATGGTGGAGCGCCGTCAGACTTCGAGATGTACGGCCTGGACCCGAAACAGATGCAGTCCCGGATGATTGAGGCGGTCGGCATGATCCTCAAGATCTGGTCGTCCGATGGTCCGTACGAGTTCAAGGGCGAGCACTGGACCGTGAAGCTGAAGACGGTCAATGACGACCTGGGTTTTGGCGTGGTTCAGAAGCCGTACCAGAAACCGCACCCGCCGATCTCGGTGCCGGTATCGTCACGCGACTCCGGGTCTGCAAAGGCGGCGGCGCGGCTCGGGTTCCAGTTGTTCAGCCACTCGATCATCCCCGCCGACGTGCTCAAGAACCAGTGGGACACGTACGAAGCGGCGGCCCTGGAGGCTGGAAACCCTGCGGACCGGTCGCTCTGGAAGGTCGCACGCACGGTGTTTCTCGCGGACACGACGGCTGAAGCGGAGAAGCGCGCCCGCAGCAACTGCATCGAGACGGCGTACACGTACCTGGCGAAA
Source organism: Chloroflexota bacterium (assembly GCA_022561735.1). The sequence continues at coordinate 2,544 of JADFQR010000236.1, forward strand.
GCGATTCAGCGCGGGCCCGGGCTGAAGATCATGAAGAACGATCTGTCGATGCCGGACGATGACGTCAACATGGACTACTTCATGGGCGAACAGATCATCGCAGGGGATGTCGACACTGCGCTCGACCGGCTGCTCGGACTCTGGGAGGAGATCGGACCGTTCGGCTCGCTCATCGTGATGGGGTTCGACTGGATCAATGACGACGACCGGCGCGCCTGGCTGCACAGCATGGAGCTACTCAACCGGGAACTCCTGCCGCGTTTCAACAAGGCCGTCGGAGCGGAGGTGGTTGCCGGTTAAACACCAGGCGTGGCACGGTGTCCCGGTTCAGGGCGTGAAGAACGAACGCGCACGCGGGCGCCGGGGAACGCTCTGCTAACTCGGCACCCTTAGTAACTATCTCAAAAACTTTCGCCGTGTAAGCATGAACACCTCCAACAGCCAACCCGTCGTAGGGGCCGCTGACTACCGGCCCGGGCGGTCCGGTGGGCATGG
>JADFQR010000237.1 GCA_022561735.1 Chloroflexota bacterium
GCGCTGAGTCCACTCTTGGGTCCGCTCCCAGGTCCGCCCGCAGGTCCACTCCGGGATAGATACGGCCACGCGCGAGAACGCCGCCGGGCCCTGAGGCTCCGGCGGCGTTTCCTTGATCTGTGTTACTACGAGCCGATTTTAACGTTCAGAGGGAACGCTGGGAGACTCCAGGTAACGCCACAGGTCACTGTCTACGTTCAACACCAGCGTTGAATCCTGCGCCAGTATCGTCCGGTAGGCTTCCAGAGACCGGATGAACGCGTAGAACTCAGGATCCCGACCCAGCTGTTCAGCGAGGATCGCAATCGCTTCACCCTCAGCCTCACCACGGATTCTGGCCGAGTCACCCTGGGCCGCCTGCGTGATGAAGTTGACCTCCCTGTCCACGGTCGCACGGATTTCGGCGTCCGCCTGGGCGCCCTCTGCACGCTGTGCGCTGGCAATCCGCTCACGTTCTGCTCTCATCCGGTCAAACACTGAACTGGCGACGCCCGACGGGAAGTCCGCCCGTTTGATCCGGACGTCAACGACTTCAATGCCGAACCGGTCAGTCAAAGGCACCCGGTACCGGAAATCCTCGTCTGCCAGGTCAAAGTCCTGTGGCGACGGGCTGTTGATTATCGCTTCCAGTTGATCCGGCGTTGGGATGCGATCCCGGATGGCTTCTTCTCCCTCAGCTACCGCCCGGCCGGCGATGATGATCTGCAGGCTCGGGTCCCGGAGTCCGCCCGGGAGGGCCTCCGCTTCGCTGCGCTGAATGTCCAGGAGTTTGGACGCTTCGGTGATGCGCTGCATGATTTCTTCGCGGGTCTCGTCGATGATCTCGGACTGGAGGTCGAGCGCGACCTCTCGCCGCAGGTTGGAGTTGATTATGTCTCCGATGCGCGCCTCTGCGTTCGCCTCCGTCCTGAGAGCCTGGAAGAACACCAGCGGATCGGTGATGCGGTAACGCGCATAGGCGTCAATCACCAGGGTGCGTTTGTCCAGCGTCAGCAGCGATGCGGGCGGAGCGTCCACCCGGAGCAGCCGGCTGTCCAGCTTGGTCACCGACTCCACGAACGGAATCTTGATCGCCAGTCCAGGACTCTTCTTGGATTCCTGGAACTCTCCGAACCGTGTCACGATCGCAAGTTGCGTCTCATCGACGATGTAAAAGGTCTGGGACGCGATTACGCCGGCGATAATCAGGAGTACGAGCAGTGGTATTGCCAGTTTGCGCATCTTACTGTCCTCCCCCGATGCTCGAACCGGATGTTGAGGTCAACGGCAGGAACGGTAGTACGCCGTTCGCCACATCGCCCGTTACGACAAACTTCGTGGTCCCCGGCAAGATCTCCTCCATCGCTTCAAGGTATAGCCGCTGGCGGGTCACCTCTTTGGAGTTCAGGTAGCCCTCCAACAGGTTTCTGAAACCCTCCGCCTCACCCACTGCCAGCGCCAGGCGGCCCTGTTTGAATCCTTCAGCGGACTCGGTAATGCGTGCCGCTTCACCACGGGCTCTCGGCAGTTGATCCGCCTGGTATGCCTGAGCCAGGTTGATTAGCTGCTGTTTCTCCTCCTGCGCCCTCACCACGTCTTCAAACGCGTCACGCACCTCTTCCGGCGGGTTCACGTTTTGTAGCAAGACAGAGATTATGCTGATCCCGGTGTCGTAGAAGTTGAGCAGGTTCTGCATCTGGAGGCGCGTATCCTCCTGAATCTGCTCACGACCTTCTGTAAGCGCATCGTCAATTGTGCGTGCGCCAACAACCTGGCGTAACGCCGTTTCGGCGATGTCACGCAACGTTCTACCGTCTGGCCTGCCGGGGGCAATACCGCGCTCGGTATCGCCCGGGTCGTCAACGCGGAACAGGTAGGCGCCGATGTCGGTAATCCGGTACTGGATTACCGCCCCGACGTCCACGATGTTCTCGTCTCCCGTAATCATCTGGGCCTCGACCGGCACCAGGATGCTTCCGGTCCCGCCGCCATTGCTCCGGAAACCGAGCTCAAGCGTCCGTGTCTGCGTCACCTGGATCACGTCTCGCTTGCCTATCGGGGCCGGCCACCACCAGTTCAAGCCGGAACCGGCGGTGCTGTCAAACCTTCCAAACAGGCGTAGCGCCGCCTGCTCGTCAGGGTCGACGGTGAAGATGCCGGACGCCAGCCAGATGACCGACGCGACAACCATACCGATCAGTACGATCAGGCTGATGCCGCCGCCACCGAGAAATTTTAGTGGCGGCAATGCGTTTCTTATACGTCCGATGAGATCGTCAAGGGAGACCTGTTCACGGCTGGCCCTGCCGCCGTTGTCTCCGCCGCTATTATCCGGTGGACGGTACATCTCGTCTTGCCTGGACCGAGGTATGGAATCACTGCCAGCGGCCATTTTTACTCCTGTCAGCGAAGACGCGATGGTCCCGCCTCATCTCAATTCCGGCCCCGTAACACCCTGTCTGTACGGGGTCCGCACAAACTTGGGGAATCATGGGGTCCACATGCCCGGCACCCGCCAGTACGGCGTATCGGCAAACCATCGGAAAGTATACCCGAGACACGCATCACTGCCCGCTCGCTCATGAGACACCCCGCCCGGACATCGGGCGACTACTCCAGACCTAGCCGCCGGTTCGAACTCCGTGGGCTGAGCGTTGCCGGTCAAGACGCTCAAGAAAATCCTCGTAGCTGTCTGCCCCCTGTACAACCTTTACGAGATCCCCCGCGTTTTCGACGTACGTCCGGAACTCCTGTAGCTGCGCTCCGATGGGACTGACCGACGCCGGATTGTCTCCATACGAGCTGTTGAAGGCGAAGTAGGCCTGGTTGATCTTCCTGATGAAAATCCCGTGCTCCTGGAGGTCAACCCGCCTCTGCTCCATGTACGTTTCCGCGCCATCGATATCCCCGTCCGCGAGCAGGTCATCCGTGCGGAGACGTGTTTCGCGCATGAAGGCCCGGAACGTGAAGTCCTCTGTGTCCTCCTCGCCGTCCGGCATCACGCCCGGGTCCGACGGCTCCTCTGGGATAAACGGCTCCAGGGGAGGAAGCGT
>JADFQR010000238.1 GCA_022561735.1 Chloroflexota bacterium
CCGGATCCTGTTGCCTTTGAACCACTGCGCCTCGATCACCTCGTCGGTCTGGCCGCCCCACCGGGCGAACATCCCGAACTGAGGGTCCGCGAGCTGGATGAAGAAGAAGGGGTCCATCGATACGTCCGTTTCTAACGCCGGGCCGCGGCGAACGCGCTGCTAGTTTCTGACCGCGCCAATGGCGCGACTACTGGCCTGGTACAACATGAGCGCCGTGACGCCGAACGCGGTGATCGCGTAAAGGTGGAGGATCGTCGAGAGAACCCAGGGCAGCTCACCGGACCCAAACATGACCCAGTAGGCGGATGCCAGGAGCGCCGCTGCTATCGCAAATCGGCCGCTTACGTGGGCGAGGGAGTTCACGGCATCCTCGTTGTTACGGAAGATTCGGGAGATTCGTCCATCGCGTGCCAGTCGTGCTTCAACCCGGACTTTCCCACGCGCACCACGCGGTACCCGGATGGATCGTCCCCGAACGGGTAGCCGACGGAGCCTGAAGCGATCATCTCCATCTTGCCGTCAGCGGCGTAGTTGTTCTGGTGCCAGTGGCCGGCAAAAACGGCGTCCACTTCGTACTCGCGCAGGAGTTTGAGGACTGGACGGCGTCTCACAATCGGTATGGTGAGATGAGCTTCTCCGGGTTCGTCCTCGTCAGGCTCCCTCAGGAATAGCGGGTGGTGCGTGAACAGGACCGTGTGGCGGCTCTGGCGCGTCCGGGCTGCGGCCAACTCGGTTTCGAGGAACTCCATCTGGGCTTTCAGTTCGCCCGGCGTTTCTTCCGGGCATTGCATGACGGCGGTGTTCAGGACAATGAAGCTGGCGTCGCCGTGCTGGAAAGCGTAGTTGTCGGGTCCGAAACCGGCCCGGTAACGCGCCAGCGATTCGGCGGTCGGAACAGTGTGGCCTTTATCCGTGCCGACATCGTGATTGCCGGCTACCCAGTGGAGGTCGATCCCGTCGTCGAGTAGCGCGCCTATGCGCAACGCCTCCGCTGCCTGGGCGTCATCGTCCCACTGGTTGACGATGTCCCCGCACACGACGACAAACGCAGGCCGCAACCGGTTGGCGGCATCGATCGCTTCTGTGAACAGCCGGGTTTCCTCAGCGAAGCCTGTCGTTTTCGGCGCCGGCTTTATGTTGAGGCCGCGCGCCCTGTACCGGGCGATCTGCTCGGCCGTCTGGCCGCTGAAGCGCGCGAACAGCCCGAACTGCGGATCGGCGAGTTGTATGAAGGTGAACCCCTCGGCGTCTGCCGATTCCGGGGTGGTCACGATCCGCCCATCTTTTGCAGGAACGACGTTGCGCCCGCGGCCAGCCAGGGTTGCCAGGACATCCCAACGCAGCGAACTCCGCGGGCGATGTACGACTCGACGGTAGCGTCATTGACCAGCGTTCCGGCGGCACGGCCGGACTCGATGATCACTCCCAGTCCGTCCTCGACCGCCTGCAGCACCTCCGGGTGGGAGATATTGCCGGTGTGCCCCATGCTTTGCGCGAGGTCTCCCGGCGCTATGTAGAACACGTCGATGCCGTCCGCTTTGACGATATCTTTCATGTTGCGGATGGCGATGATGTCTTCAAGCAGGATGGTGACGAGCGTGTTCTCGTTGGCCTTCCGGTGATAGTCACTGACGCCGAGCGAACGCCGGCCGCCGAATGCGCCGCGGTTGCCCTCGGGGCCGTAGCGCGACGATCGCGCCACGAGTTCCGCTTCTTCACGCGTGTTGACGTGCGGCACCATGATCCCGTTCGCACCGCGGTCCAGCGCACGGGTGATCAGGGCGGGATCGTTTCGGTGGACGCGAACCACGGAGGCCATGTCCCACAGATCGCAGGCGCGCGAGATATCGCCGATCACGTCCCACGATATAGGCCCGTGCTCACCCTCGGCGAGGATGGCGTCGAACCCCAGGCTGCCGAACATCTCGGCTGTATCGCCGTCGTTTACGCCGTTGACAATCGAGATAACGCCCCCGGCGATGAGCTTCTGCCGGGCCTTGTTCAGCCGGTATTCAGCCATGTTTGGCGCTCCTGTTTACGCGGCGGTTTGCTGCTGAAAATGTGGGTCGGTTTCGGGATAGGACCTGCCACGGGGACCCGTAGATCAGTGCCGGCGCCCGGGCGGTGTGTCAGAACCTTTGAGAGCGGCGACCGAGCGCTTGAGACGAATTAACACGAAGACGATCACTGCAGCGTCAACTCCCATCCACAGCGTGTCCCCATCGGGGACCGATCGCAACACAAGTTGCAGGAAGAGCGCAACAGCCAGAACGACCCACACCACAGACCAGCCCAGCGCCCATATGTTGATGTTTCCCAAATTGGTGGTTCTTTCCGGCCGGGTTGTTGGCGGCGAGCATACGGGAGGACGTTGAGTCTAGCCCGGGATGTCCGTTGTAGCGACGATGGACCTCCCACAGGGCCTCAACGAGCGAGGATTGACGGCACCACGACAACCGGCCATGTTGATTGCCGGATCACGCTGTCGGTGACGCTTCCAAGTTTCCACCTTGTGAAGCCGGATTCGCCCTGTGAGGCCATCACGATTATCGCCGCCGGCCGGCTTTGCGCCGCCCCCAGGATTTCCGTCACTTCATCCCCTCTTCCCATCACCGTTACGCTGGGCGTCCCGGCGCGACCGGAAACATCTTCCAGGTATCGCAGGACGCTGTTCTGGAAGTCAGCATCGATATCTCTGCCGACGCGTTCCGCTCCCGCTGCCCAGGCCGCCTCCCGGGCGCGGCCGCCGATGGCGCGCAGCAGGACGAGCTCTGCGCCACAGGCTTCAGCGATCTGGCGCGCCGGTCCGAGGGCCGTCTCGGCGGCGTGGGAGCCGTCAAGTCCAACGATCACCGTCTGAATGGCGAGGTCTGACGGCCGGAGAGGCGAATCCGGCAGGTGCGGAGCGACAAGGACCGGGATAGGCGACGAGTGGAGGACTTTGTCGGTGACGCTACCGAGCCCTCTGCCTGACCCCCTACCGATCGCATATCGACTGTGGGGCGAGAGTGCGATCATTCCGAA
>JADFQR010000239.1 GCA_022561735.1 Chloroflexota bacterium
GAAGTTCATCTGCGTAGGCCGTAATGCGGAAGAACCACTGGTCCATCTCACGCCGGGCGATTGTCGTTCCACAGCGCTCGCAGGCGCCGTCCAGCACCTGTTCATTGGCCACCGTGGTCTGGCAGCTCTCACACCAGTTGGCGAACCCGCGCGATCGATACGCCAGGCCGGCCTCGTACAGCTTCAGGAACAGGTACTGGTTCCAGCGGTAGTAGACCGGTGAATGCGTCTCCAGTTCCCTGTCCCAGTCATAGCTGCCACCCATCGCCCGAAACTGCCGTCGCATGTTGGCGATGTTCGTCTCTGTGTATATGCGCGGGTGGATGTTCGAGGCGATGGCCGCGTTCTCGGCGGGCAACCCGAACGAGTCGAACCCCATCGGATGCAGTACGTTGTAGCCCTGCATGCGCTTGAAGCGGGCGTGGGCGTCAGCGCCCGAGTACTGGTACCAGTGGCCGATGTGAACGTCTCCGGAGGGGTACGGAAACATCACCAGCGCGTACCAGTTTTCCTTGCCGGGAACGTGGTCCGGCGTCCGATACACCTGTTCGCGCTCCCACCGCTCCTGCCATTTCGTCTCGATGGCAGAGGGGTTGTAACGGTCCCGGGCGGGGGCCGCTGCAGGATCGCGATCCTGGCGATTACGCGTGGTGGTCAAGTTGCAATTTCCTGGAGGTGATTCCGGGGAGGTAGTCCGGGACGCGTCAAACGGGTCGTGCCAAGCCTGTGTCCCGTTGCGACGGCCATTCTAGCAAGTGGGAATACCAGTTCCCGGTGGATATCCAGACCGGCAGAGCCCCGATACGCGGCACGGAGTCCAGCGACTCGCCTTCTGCAACTCCCAAACTCCCAACCCGGTCCGGTTGACAGGAAAATTAAGGGCCGGGCAAAAGAAAACCCCGGAGCCCTCGCTAAAGGACACCGGGGATTAAAGATCGCGGCCGTCAGGGACCAGCCCTGGCCGTTCGCCGGTGGGCGCCGGTTGGCCGCTAACCTGCCGACGGTGGGAGCGGCCCCCCGGGATTCCCTGGATTCCCTGAGGATTCCAAGGACCCGGGACGCCTGCACCGTCAGGCAAGGTTTACGAAAATCAGGCGGCGGCGCCGCCGTCCGGATAGTCCGAGACGCTCCCTACGAGGCGTCGTTCAGACCTGTACGGAAGCACTCTGTCACCGCGCCGGAGCGAGATATTGCGTGACCAGCGTGCCATCGGCCAGTCAACGTGGATGATCTGCGCTTCGTTCGCCGGTCGTTCATACGTCTTGTGCCGAATCATAGAATCGCCTCCGAGTCCCCTCTCGTTGCCGGTAGCCAACCGACTTGCACATAAGTTAAAGCGGGCGACGATCGGTGGCAGGGGTAAGAGCTACGCTAAGGACCGCGTGCCGCCCTGCACTCCCGGGTGGGGGCTAGCATCCAGTCCGGCGGTACGATAACCACAGGGAATGGGAAGCCGGGCGACACGGTGATGCACCGATCACGTCCGGAACGCATCAAATCCCGCGCCGAACCGGCTATCCACGCGATAGCCGGTGGCCCGGGCTCTGTAACGACGCCCGGCATACGTGAAGTGGCATCTGAAGCGCCGAGGAGAAGGATTTGGCCGACGTATCAGTAAAAGTAAATGACAATGGCCCGTACGTAATCTCGGGCGAAGTTACCGTGGTGGACGTCGATGGCAAATCGTTCTCGTGGACGGGAAGCGCCGTCGCGCTCTGCCGCTGCGGACAGTCGAGTAACAAGCCGTTTTGTGACGGTTCGCACAAAGACGCCGGCTTCTCGAACGAATCCAGGGCCTGATATTTCGCGCCCGGGCCTTTGTCTGTCCGGGCGGGCGAGAGCACAGTTAAGATTGATAGACAGGCGGCCCGCGGGCCGCCTGTCTTCGCGCTATACCCGTGCCACGGAAAGAACGTCAGGGACGTCCCGGCAACGTTTCCTCGTTTAGAACGTTTATGGGCGAGCCGTTCAGCCATGCGTGCACGTTCTCTAAGGATGCGACAAAGAAGTGCCGCAGCGTGTCGCCGGTGGCGTAGCCCAGGTGGGGCGCCAGCAGGACGTTGTCCAGATTTAGCAACGGATGGTCCCCCGGCAACGGTTCGACGTCATACACGTCCAGCGCGGCCCCCGCAATCCTGTGTTTCGTGAGGGCGTCCACCAGTGCGGCCTCGTTAACGATCGGTCCACGGGAGGTGTTGATCAGGAACGCGGCCGGCTTCATCAGCCCAAACTCGCGCGCCGTCACCCAGCCGCGGCTCAGGTCGGTGAGTGGGACGTGGATCGACAGGATGTCGGAATCCGAGAACAGCTTGTCCCAGGAGACATAGGTCGCGCCGTTTGCGGCGGCGCGTTCCGCGTCCAGGGTCGGTCCCCAGGCGATCACGTCCATGTCGAAGGCGCGTCCGTATCCTGCGACCAGCGTGCCGAGCCTGCCCATGCCAAGAATGCCGAGTGTCTTGCCGCCGAGGCCCTCGCTGCTTCGCGTCTGCCACCGCCCCTCGCGCATCTGCCGGTCTTCCCAGGCGATGTTGCGCGTCAACGCAAGGATCAAGGCCCAGGTCAGCTCGGAGGTGGTGTTGCCGCGCGATGGCAGGCTTCCGGTTGTACAGACCACGATGCCGAGCCGGTTGGCAGCGTCCAGATCGATATTCGCCTGGCGCGCCCCTGTCCCGGCGATCAGCTTCAGCCCGGGAAGCCTTTCCAGTACCTCGGCCGGAAAGCGCGTGCGCTCCCGGGTCGTGACGAGCACGTCAAACCCTGCCAGTCGCGAGACGAGCGCGTCCTGATCAAGGATCGTGTCACTGAAAAACTCTACCTCCGTGTCGGGCAGTGACGCCCAGTCAGCGGCTTTCTCCGCGATGTGAAGGTAGTCATCAAGGACGGCGATTCGTGTCATGTAATGAGGCTCCGCGGTAGGTGAATGTCAGCGGCAGACCCGGGAGATCGAAAGCGATCTCGGACCGCCCGGTCCTTTGAGAATCCCAGAGGCGAGAACCGGGGCGAGAACCTCGGGCCGCC
>JADFQR010000240.1 GCA_022561735.1 Chloroflexota bacterium
GTCAGTACCATCCGCGGCTGGGACAACGCCACGCCGCTTTACCAGGGCGAATTGACCTGGCCCTACTTATTGCGATCGCGCGGTTATGACACCGCTCTTGACGGCAAGATGCACATGCTCGGGCGGCACGCGCTCCACGGATTCGATGAGCAGATCGCACACGACCCGCACGCCGCCAACGCGCATCCGGTGTTTACCTGGGACGAGAACGGGGACGAGACGCCGGGGCCGTCCGCCGACCCGCCGTCCGGCGACGACCTCGCCGAGCAGTTCCCGCGGGCAGGCGAGCCGTGGCCGGAAGTGATCAACGCCCGGGCCGGGACGAGCGAGGTCATCAAGGACGACCAGACGTTTGAGGACGCCGCGCACGTCTACCTGCGCGACCCGAAGCGCCGGGAGAAGCCGTTTGCGCTGTGCGTGGGGTTTATCGCCCCGCACTTCCCGTTCGCCGTCCCGGAGCCGTACTTCTCGAAGTACTACCCGGACCGGGTTGACATGCCGAACAATCCGCCGGGTCACCTGGAAAACCTGCCCGTAGCGGCGGTCCGGCTGCGCCAGATGTTCGGTCTGGCTGGCCCGTACACCGATGACCAGGTAATGCGCGCCCGCGCCGCTTACTACGGGATGATCGACCAGCTAGACGGTCGGATCGGGCGACTTATGGACACGCTGGAGGAGCAGGGGCTGGCGGACAGCACCGTCATAATCCACACGTCCGACCACGGCGAGATGCTTGGCGAGCACGGGTTGTGGCGGAAGATGTGCTTCTACGAGCAGTCGGCCCGCGTGCCGCTACAGATCTCGTGGCCGGGCCGTCTGCCGGAGGGCAGGCGCATCGGCGGCGTCACTTCTAATGTGGACGTCACGGCCACGATTCTCGACCTTGCAGGGGTGTCGCCCGCCGACTGGAACCTGGACGGAGACAGCCTGCTGCCGCTGATACGCCAGGATGCGCCGGAGTGGAAAGACGAGGCCTTCGTCGAGCACCTGGCGCATGGCACCGACCGGCCGCGCGCCATGATCCGCTCCGGCAAGTACAAGCTGTCGTACAGTCACGGTCAGCCGCCCGAGTTCGAGCTGTACGACCTGGAAACCGACCCGGGTGAGTTTGACAACCGGGCGGACGACCCGGCGCTGCGCGATGTCCGGGATCGGTTGCTCGCGCGCATCCTGGACAAGTGGGGCGACGCCGATGCGATGGACGCCGAGATACGCGCCAGTCAGAAGGCGCGCCTCTTAATGCGCGAGGTGATGTCGGCTGACGATCGGGACTTCTAGGGCGTGACGAACGGTGCGTCCTTATTTGTCGGTGGCGCCCTTCGGGCCCGGCGCTCCGAGCGCATAGTTAATACCCAGCTCGATCAACTCCCGAAATAATTCGTCATCGGCAACGGTCGATTCCGAGAGCGCTACATACTCTCGTTTGACCGGACCACTGGCGAAGAACCTGAACTCGGCGCCCCTGCCCTCTTCGATAAGCCTTTTCCTGGTATCCGGTGGAAGTTTCATAGCGAAGCCTGCCGGGCTCAACGATGCGAAAATCTTCCCGCCGGCGTAGAGGGCCGCTCCACTGAAAAAGTGCTTCGACTCAATTGCGTCGCCGCGGGCTGGCGGCAGTCCCAGCCTGTCGACGATCTCTCTCAGGCGCGTTAGATATGGTTCTGCCAATTGCTGTCCGTCCGCTGGAGAGACCGGGTAAAGCACCGCGAGCACATACTGCCATGTTCACGTCGGTCGGCGTCACGACAGCCGGAAAAGCCGGACGGCGGCTCGGGAAGAACCCGGTCACTGACGCGGGGTCTGAGCGCGCTGTGTCGTAAGGATCAGTGGGACGACGCCGAGCACGCAGGTGAGAGAGTTGCTGCCCCGCTGTCCTGCGGTTGCTTGCGCCTCGGGGCTTGTATCTTGAATCAGTCGGGAACCGGTCTGGAACCGCCCGGAGGATCACCGGTCGGCGCTGTCATCTGACCAACTACCGCTGGCGGGCCGGGCCGTTGACGTGAGAAGCTAGCTGCCGCCATGAACACAGACCGACATCCCGCAAGACCGGACAACCCCGCTGCGAGCGCGCCCAACCCCGCTGCGAGTGCGCCCAATCCCGCTGCAAGCGCCCGCGGCTCTGAACTGGCGTCCGACTACACCGTCTCGCTGCATTACGACCGGCGGCTGTACCGGGAGGACATTAGCGCGTCCATCGCGCACGCCCGGATGCTGGGGCGGCAGGGCATCGTCGGGGAGGACGAGGCCGCGAAGATCGTTGGCGGCCTCGAAAAAGTCCGGGCCGAGATCGAGTCCGGCGACTTCCCGTGGAGGCCGGAGCTTGAGGACATCCACATGAACGTGGAGTCCCGGCTGTTCGAGCTGATCGGCGACGTCGCGGGCCGGCTCCACACCGCCCGGTCGCGGAACGACCAGGTCTCTACCGATACGCGCCTGTACATGCGGCAGGCGTGCGAGGACACCGTCAGCGCCCTCAGGAAGCTCCAGGGCGCGCTGGTGAGCGCTGCCGGGGCCAACATCACGACAGTTGTGCCCGGTTACACCCATCTACAGCGGGCGCAGCCGGTCCTCCTCGCCCACCACCTGCTCGCCTATTTCGAGATGTTTGACCGGGACGCGACGCGTTTCGCCGCCGCAAAGGCGTCCGCTGACGTTCTCACCCTTGGCAGCGGGGCGATGGCAGGCGTTCCGTACCCGATAGACCGGGAGTTCGTCGCACGCGAGCTCGGCTTTTCGGGCATCACGTCCAACTCGATGGACGGGGTGTCTGACCGGGACTTTGCGCTTGAATACCTGGCGTCCGCCGCGATATGCGCCATGCACCTGTCGCGACTGGCCGAGGAGTTCGTTATCTGGTCATCCGAGGAGTTCCGGTTCCTGTCCCTGCCGGACAGCTACACGACCGGATCGAGCATCATGCCCCAGAAGCGGAACCCGGACTTTGCGGAGCTGGCTCGCGGGAAGACCGGGCGGGTTTACGGCAACCTGTTCGCAATGCTCACCCACCTGAAAGG
>JADFQR010000241.1 GCA_022561735.1 Chloroflexota bacterium
CCGGCACGTGTGAACTTCACGGACGGCTGTGGAACGGAACACACGAGCGAGGGACACGACAACGCGACGGGGTGCGGTTCGAGTGCGAGACGAGGAGGCAGTAGTGCGGAACCAGGAGACGGCGGTGCGGGACAAAATGGTCAACGCACTGTTACGGGCCACGGCCCGGGTGTTCAGGTCAGACCTTGGCATTGACCTGCGGTTCATCGGCAGCACAGTGCGCGAGGATCAGGAGACGACCGAGGACCTGTCGATCTTCGTCCGCTTGACCGGCAGCGTTGAAGGCTGCGTATTTTTCGGCCTTGATCGGGGAATGGCGAGAGAGATTCTCGCGATCGTGCTCCGCCGCCCTTCTGCCGGGATAGATGAACGGGCTATTCGTATCCTGAACCGGATCGTGGAACGAATCGCCGGCCATGCACGTGACGAGTTCATGGCCGGTGGCCACAGCATAGAAATATCTTCGGCTTCGACCGTCCAACCTTCCGGTCTGCGAATTACGACGCTTGGAGTCCCGCAGGTGGTGGCGGTCCTGCGGAGTAAACGCGGCCCGGTGATGGTGCACATGGTTTTGCGCGAAGTTCCACAGGCGGACGCGCTGGCCGCCTGAAAGCCCGCTCGAAATCAGGGACCTGGCCGATCTACCGTGGCCGGGCGCTGTAGTCGCCGTAAGGGCCATCGCGCCACGCAACCGCCTCGCGGAACCCGCCCTCGCTCATCTTGTCCTGCCAGGCATACGAGTGATCCGTGAACTGGCCTGCGGCGTCCAGGTCAGTGCTGGAGCGGACGGAGGAATAGATCCCCATGTTCTCGTAAAAGCGGTTCATGTTGAGCTTCAAGATCGCCAGGTGGTCGGCGCTCATGTTGGCGATCCGGTCTGCCAGGGCTATCGTCCGTTCATCCAGTTCATCACCCGGCCAGGCGTAGTTGATCATGCCCATCTCCTCGGCCTCGGTTCCGGTCACCGGGTCGCCGGTGAAGTAAAGCTCCTTGGCCTTGCGCATCCCCATCACGAGGGGCCATATGACGCCGGTCCGGCTCGTGCCCATGCCGCGCAGGCCGGGATGGCCCAGTTGTGCGTCGTCTGCCGCGGTCACGAGGTCCGCCATCATCGCCAGCTCGCATCCACCCGCGATGGCGTAACCGTGAACCTGGGCGATGGTGACCTTGGCCATGTTCCAGAAATACATGTGAATGTCAGTGATCTGCTGCATCCCCGTCCGGATGCCCATGAGTAGCCGCCGGCCGTTTCCGTCCACGGTTCGATAGCGACGCACCACGCCGTCAGCGCCGGAACCGCCGGGCGGGGTGATGTCATACCCGGCACAGAACGCCCTTCCGGCGCCCTTGACGATGATGACCCGGACATCGTTATCGGCTTCCAGCTCATGTAATGCGTCGGAAAACTCAAACAGCAACTCCTGCGAGAGGGCGTTGAGCTTCTCCGGCCGGTTGAGGATCACCCGGGCGACGCGCCCGTTCGTCCCCACCCGGTCAATCAAAAGGTTCTCGTACCGGGCCTGTGCGTCCACTTGTTCGGGCATTGTTCGCCTCCGCCGGGTGTGTTGGTGAACCGCCGAATACCGGCGGCGATTGCTAGAAAATCCCTGGAACTCAAGGCGATTTCCCGGTCGATGCACAGGGACAGTCGCCGGCCGGATTCTATGCCGGAAAGCGCGTGAGACGGGGATCGATCTCGGATTGAGACATCACGATTCCCTCATGTCTGTCTTAGAAATGGTGTGAGAGGCTCCCAATCACTGGTGAGTTCAGTACGGCACGCGACCGGTCTGCCCTGACCGGCCCACCCCGGGTTTCACGCTCCAGCCGTAGCAACGCGAGCTTAGGAGGCACACTATGAACGTCGGCCTGATGTTTCTGTTCAGCGACTTCTCAAAGCTCCCGCAGGAACGGGTATTCGCAGAAGTCCTGGAAGAGATCGACTACGCGGAAGAGCTCGGCTTCGATTCGGTCTGGCTTCCAGAACATCATTTCGCCACACCGGGGCTTCTTGGAAACCCCCTGATGCTGGCGGCCGCCGTGAGCCAGAGAACCTCGCGCATAAAGATCGGCATCGCCGCCACCGTGCTGCCGTTCCAACACCCGTTGCGGATCGCCGAGGATGCGGCGCTGGTGGACGTGCTGAGCAAAGGCCGGTTGATGCTCGGCGTGGGGCGCGGCTGGCAGGTTCCGGAGTTTGAGACTTTCCAGGTGGACCAGACGAAATCCCGTGCGATGTTCCTGGAGAGCGTAGAGATCATCCGGCGGGCGTGGACGGAGGACAGTTTCTCCTTCGACGGGGAGTTCTGGCAGTTCAAGGACGTTTCGATCTTCCCGAAGCCGGTCCAGAAGCCGCACCCGCCGATCTTCTGGACGGCGGTAACGCCCGGGTCATATGAGCGAGCGGCTTCCCTGGACTACCCGGTGATCCGGTCGCTGAACTTCGTTTCCCTGGATGTTGTAGAGATCGGGACGGCCGCCTTCGAGGCGGAGATCAAGAAGAACGGCAAGGTAATCTCAGATTACGAAATGCCCCTCACAGCCAAGGTGTACGTGGCGTCAACCGATGAGGAGGCCGAGCGCGACGCTGCGCCCAACGCGCAGTGGTTCTACAACGCGCTGTCAGCGTTCCTGCCCGGCCCGCCCGGCCCTGCCGAAGAAGTGGATCAACGAGCTCAGGTTGTGCGGAACATGGGCAACAACCACAAAATCAACCGCGAGGTCGAGCCCCCTCCCAAAGCCGGCCGTGGCGATCACCAGATCCAAATCACCCTCACGATAACCGCTCAACACCTGTTGGTTCTGGGCGTCACTGCGGTTTGAGTGATACACCCCCACCCGGGTGCCAAGGACCTGCTCGAAATACAGTTGCGTGCGATCAGCATGACGCCGGGTGTCAACGTAATAGATGCCCCGATGACCGAGAGACAGGTGCCGCTTGCACACCCTGGCTCCATACACCCGCCGGCTGGTTGGGTTGTGGAGCCGATGATGCTGATAGAACAAATTGG
>JADFQR010000242.1 GCA_022561735.1 Chloroflexota bacterium
ATCCGGGTACTGGACCCCACCGGAAGGCCAACGGTAGCGCAGCAGGGTATGGCCCCGCGCCCGAAGACGCTAAACGGCGCCGTGGTTGGCCTGCTCGCGAACCAGAAGCTAAACGCCGAGCCTTTGCTTGAGGCGATCTACGACGTGCTGGCCGAGCGGTTCGAACTCGGCGGACGGGTCGCGATCAACAAGGGAGACGCCGGCCGGCCCGCGTCCCCGGAGATGCTGGACAGCCTCGCGGAAGAGGTGGACGTGGTCCTCACTGCGAACGGGGACTGAGGAAGCTGCTCGTCGTGCAGTGTGCACGACTCCATCCAACTGGAGCAGCGCGGGATCCCGAGTATCGCTATCTGCACCGAGCCCTTTGAATCCGGGGCACGCGCCATGGCGAAGCTGGGCGGCATCCCGGACTATCCTTTCGCCATCATCCCGCATCCGATTGGGAGCCTTGACGAGGCCGGTTTGAGAAGCCGGGCTATACAGGCTGCGCCACAGGTAATCGCATCGCTACTCGCCCGGGATTGACGGGTCCGATACACCGGAATCGGCCGCCCAGACTCGCATAAAGAAAAACCTTGACGCCGCGCCGGGCCTGTACGCGCGCTCAATATTTCGGAGGATGTATTGGCCAGGTTGCCAGAACTTTCAGATCGGGATGCGCTGTCGCCAGAAGCGCAGGTGGCGTTCGATGCGATAGCAGGCTCGCGCGGTAGCGTGCGCGGCCCGTTTGCGATGCTTTTGCACAGCCCAGAGGTCGCCGAGCGCGTCGCTCATCTCGGCGCATACCTGCGGTTCGGCTCGCAGTTGCCGGACGCCGAGCGCGAGCTCGCGATCATCACGGCTGCACGCATTTTTGACTGTGATTATGAATGGGCGGCGCACGCCCGAATCGCCCGTGAGGTAGGGGTTAGCGAAGACGCAATCGACATCGTGGCCAACCGGAAGCCGATCTCAGGCCTGTCCGATGACTACGCTGCGATTGTGCGGTTCACCCGGGAGGTTCTGAACGATCACCGGGCTTCTGACGATGCTTTCAAAGCGATTCAAAAACGTTTCGGGGACAGCGGAGTGATCGAGCTGACAGCGACCGTGGGCTACTACGCAATGATCGCGTGTGTCCTGAACGTCACCGAAATTGAGCCACCCGAGGGATCCCCGAAACTGCCCTGAGCGCTGCTGCACAGGGCAGTTTCCGGGGTGATTCACGTCCACGTTGGCCTTTAGCTAACCGGCGGGTCGCCGGGTCAACTCAAAGACACCGTTGTCTGGATCAGACAGTCGCGCGCAGTGCAAGGGTGGAGCCGCGTTCGACCTTGACCGGCCTTCCGACGGGCCCGCGTGAAGCCCCTGAGAAACGGGTCCCGGGTTTCACCGCCGATGAGAGTCCAGGCGCGTGAACGGCTAACGATTCGCCCTGACACCGGGGGCTGGCTTATCCGCAAAGGCGGACATGCGGCGGCGACCCACCGGTATATGCGAAGGTCGTTTGCCGGTCTTCCCGTTGGCCTGGAATTCGTAGACTTACAGGGCGGCCAGACGGTCCCCATCTACATGATGGTCCGGTCTTTGAACGTGGCCTCGGAGAAGCTGTGCTTGAATTCTGACTCGCCCGTCTTGACGATCTTGCCCTTGCCCAGCTTGAACCGGTATCGGTTGGCTATCGGGTCCGGGACGCGGTGTGTCAGTGCGTTGGCGGCTGAATCCGGGTAGCGCGGCCAGGCGAAGTTGGAGTAGATCACGCCCTTCCGGGTAGCGTCCGTAACGTGCGCTACCGCGGTGACCACGCCGCTGCCGATCTTGATCAGCCCGGCCTTCTCCAGCTCCGAGAACTGGAACTCGTTACCCTTCACCAGCGTGAAGCCGCCGGTCTGGATCAACACGTCATCGTTCGTGATCCTGACCGTGTCTCCGCTCTCGATTCCGCGCGGAGCGGCATCTTCGGGGTGGATCTCGATGAAATGTTCCGGCCATCGCTGGAAGATGTATGGCTTGCGGACGTCATCGTAAGCCGATTGCCATATCTCGTTCAGGCGGCCGTTGTTGACCCAGAGTTCGTCACCGGTCGGCTTGATGCGCTCGTAGAAATCCTCAAACATCTCCCAGGGTGACTTGTTGAGAATGGCCTTGCCGCTGTGCGACTTAAAGTGGGTCAGCCACTTCTGATGGACCGTTGGACCTTCGGGAACCCCGAGCTTGAGTGTCGAGTCGTGCAGCCTCACGGTGCCGACCAGTTCCCCGTTCACCATCCTGATCGGCGTCTGGATCCCGGTCGTGCCGTACTCCTTCAGCTTCTCGTGGCCCTTCTTACCCTCTTGCTTCGCTTTGACGACAAGGGAGTTGTAGTCGAGGACGCCGCCGCGACTGAACCGAGACGCCTCCTCGAAAATATCGTTTGACTCTTTCCAGTCGTACCCGGCGTAGCCCATCTTCCTGCCGAACTGCGCTATCGCCCACCAATCCGGTTTGGCGTCACCCGGCGGGTCTGAGAACTTCTGGTACAGCCGCAGGCGCCGCTCGCCATTGGCGCGTGTCAGGTCTGACTCTCCCCAGCCGGACGCCGGCAGGACGATGTCAGACAACTCGCTACTGATCGGGTTCCGGAGATAAACCTCCGAGTTGATGACAACCATCCCGTCGTTGTCGGAGCGTCTGATTAGCGCGTCCGCAGCGGCCTGTACGTCCGTGCTGGTTACCTGGTCAGGGTGGTGGCTCGTCAGCTCCTGCCAGCGACGATAGAACTCGTCGGAAGCGCCCATGGCCTGTATCCACTGTGTGCCCATCACCCAGACGAACTTGAGGTGCCCGGCCTCCAGCCAGCGGTCCAGCAACGCTGGATCGCCCGTGCCGATCCGCAGGGCCACGATATTGGGATGTCCGGCCAGGGAAATCAGAACGTCCGGCTCGGCCGCGGCGGCCCAGCCCCGCGCCGGGCAGGAGACAATCAGGGGCAGAAGCGACTGATCGGCCACAGCTTGAAAATACACAGCCGCCGTCCCGGACGCCTC
>JADFQR010000016.1 GCA_022561735.1 Chloroflexota bacterium
GGTTCCCCTGCACAGGTCGCGACTCAGATCGCGCGGGTACAACCAGGCCGAGCTACTGGCACGCCCGGTCGCTGATCTCATAGGTGCGCCGTTGCGGACCGATCTGCTGCGCCGCATCGCCGGCTCGCCGCCGCAGTCCGGTGCGAGGGACGAGGCAGAGCGCGCTGCCAGGATGCTGGGCGCATTTGAAGCCGCACCAGGCGTCGATGGCCTTCACATCCTCCTGGTTGACGATGTCGCGACCACGGGCAGCACGATCAACAGCGCAGCGCAAACGCTCCTGGACGCCGGTGCGTGGGGTGTGTCCGCTCTTGTCCTGGCCCGAGAGCTTTAACGACTGCTCAGACGATCTTCTTTCCTACGTCGCAGGGGATGTTTCATCGTACAGATGCGCCCGTGAATGTTTTTGAGTTGATTCTCTCGATCACGCCTCGAGGCCCAGACCGCCTGCCGGTCCCCGCAATTCTCGGCTGTCCGGCGTTGTACGATTCAGCACGTGACCTCACCGATTCGCGCTGTCTTTTTCGACCTGTATGACACCCTTATCGGCTTCGACCCTCCGCGCGATGTGATCCAGGGACGCGCCCTGAGCTCCTTCGGATTTGAGTCCGATAAAGCGGGGATCGATGCCGGTTACGCCCTTGCCGACGCGCTGATGGCGGAGCAGACGGCTCAAGCGCCGTTGAGTGCGCTGTCTGCCACTTCACAGGCGGACTTCTTCGCCCAGTACGAGCAGCTCATCCTGCGCGGTGCCGGGCATGACGTGGACCTGGAGACAGCGGCCGATGTCTGGAGGGCCGTGCGAAAACAGGAGTACGGTTTCGCCCTTTATGACGACGTTGCGCCAGCGCTGGACGCTCTCAGGTCCGGCGGATACATCATCGGCGTCGTGACAAACATGAGCCGACCCGGCGTTGAAGTGGCCGAGAGCATGGGGTTCAGCGACCGCGTGGACTTTACCCTGAGCTCGATGGACGTCGGCGCCAGTAAACCGGACCCGAAGATGTTCATGGCGGCCCTGTCCCGAGCGGGCGTCAGTGCGAACGAGGCGGCGCATGTGGGCGACCAGTTAGAGACCGATATCGAAGGCGCAAGGGCCGCCGGGATCAACCCGGTCTTAATAGACCGCCACGAAGCATTGCCGGGATACAGCGACTGCCCGCGCATCAAGAGCCTCCTGGAGCTGCCCCGGGTGCTTGAGTCGTTCCAGGAGTCAGGGCGGGCCTGACCAGATATCCCAAAATCGCCCATTACTTATATGAAGACCGCAATCGGTCCATCCGCCCGTAATTCCCACCCGCACGGCAACAAATAACGGGGGTAGGTTGCGGGGAATCGTCGCCGGTCTACTTCGCTCGATGGCGCGCTACGGCCGGGGCGAGAATTCGCTAAGTTCCGCCAGCGGCCGCGCCGGCATCGGCCAGGACGGACAGGTACTGCTGTCGGAATCGACCGAGTTCCTCGATCGTCCAGGTCAACTCTTCACGCCATTCCGGATCGTCACGGTCAATCTCCAGGCGGATCTGCATATGGCCGACCGTCACCCCGCGGCCGAGCGCCTTTTGCAACGCAGCCCGCGCGCCTCCGGTCGGTTCGTCCAGGGAAAGAGTGGCGCGGTCGTCGGTAGCGACCACCGCGTTCACGCCGCTCGCCTCGGCCAGCACCCGTAACTTTGCGGTGTACAACAGCACCGTGACCGATCCGGGGACGCGTCCGAACCGGTCCTCAAGTTCCGCCTCCAGGTCATCGACCGCTTTCAACTCACGAATCGCGGCGAGGCGCTGGTAGATATCGAGTCGTTCCGCCAGGTCTTCCACGTAGTAGTCCGGGATCAGCGCTTCGACACCGAGGTCAACCCGCACGGTGGAGAACTGCGGGGGCGGCTCCGGCGCGTCCCGGCCCTCACGTTCAGCGCGTGCCGCCTCAACCGCCCGGGCCAGCAGCGACGTGTACAGGTCAAACCCGATCGCCGCTATGTGGCCGCTCTGTTGATCGCCAAGGATGTTCCCGGCGCCCCTGATCTCAAGGTCACGCATGGCGATCTGGAATCCGGCGCCGAGTTCGGTGGCCGCCAGGATGGTGCTGAGGCGCTGGTCCGCCTGTTCCGTCAGTTGCTTGCCCTGCGGCACAAGGAAGTAGGCGTACGCCCGGTTGGCGCCGCGCCCGACGCGCCCGCGCAACTGGTAAAGCTGCGCCAGCCCGAAGGTGTCAGCGCGGTCAACGATGATGGTGTTCACGTTCGGCAGGTCCAGACCGCTCTCGATGATGGTTGTGCAGACCAGCACGTCGTACTCGCGCGCCCCAAACGCGGTCATCACCTTTTCAAGCTGGTCCTCCCGCATCTGACCGTGGCCGATAACAATCCTGGCCTCCGGCACCAGTTGCTGGAGCTTGTACGCCGTGTGCTCGATGTTCTTGACCCGGTTGTGTACGAAGAACACCTGCCCGCCGCGGTCCATCTCCCTGAGGATCGCCTCGCGCGTCAGGTCGTTGCTCTCCTCCGAGATGTACGTCTTGATCGGCAATCGCTCCTCGGGCGGCGTCTCCATCATGCTCATGTCGCGCACACCGGCGAGCGACAGGTGAAGGGTGCGCGGTATAGGCGTGGCGGACATCGCAAGCACGTCCACCTCAGCGCGGAGACGCTTCAGACGCTCCTTGTGGATCACGCCGAAACGCTGTTCTTCGTCGATCACCACCATGCCCAGGTTCTTAAACGAAATATCGCGTTGCAACATGCGATGCGTGCCGATGCAGATGTCGATCTCGCCCGACGCTAAGTCCCGGGCAATTTGTTTCTGTTCTTCATCGGACCTGAACCGGCTCAACACGTCAACGCGGACAGGGAACGCGCTCAGGCGGTCTGAGAAGGTCTCGTAATGTTGCTGCGCCAGGACGGTTGTTGGCACGAGGATCGCCACCTGCCGTCCGCTCTCGACCACCTTGAACGCCGCCCGCAACGCCACCTCTGTCTTGCCGTAACCGACATCGCCACAGACAAGGCGATCCATCGGACGCGGCGCCTCCAGATCAGCCTTTACGTCCGCTATCGCACTCAACTGGTCCGGCGTCTCTTCGTACGGAAAGCTGTCCTCAAGCCGGTCCTGCCACGGCGTGTCCGGACCGGTCTGGAGTCCCTGAACTATTTCACGAGAGGCGTACAGGGCTATCAGTTCCGCTGCGACCTGCTCCGTCGCCCGGCGCACACGGGCCTTCGCCCGGGTCCATTCCTGGGTCCCGAGGCGCGTCAAACGGGGCGGGGCGTCGGCAGCGCTGCGATACAGGCTTAGCCGGTCAACGTGCTCGGTGGGAACGTACAGACGGTCATCGTCCGCGTACTCGATCAGCAGATATTCCCTGCCTTCGCCCTTCGCAGCCTCGGCCCCGATGAACCGTCCCACACCGTGTTCGATATGGACGACGAAGACGCCCGGTTTCAGATCGCTTAGCTTCGCGCCCCGCCTGATCGGTCTCCGGCGTACCCTGCGCCGTTCTTTGGACACGCCGAACACTTCGCGATCGGTGAACAGCGCCAGCGGGCTTTCGCCGACCGGGGACATGATGAACCCCTCGCGAAGCTGTCCCTGGACAAATGTCACCGTTTCCGGCGCCGGATTCGGAGAGTCACCCTTCGCCACCTTGTGCGGCATCCCCCGGTCACTCGCCATCTCGGAAAGCCGTGCAGAGTGCTGCGTCAAAACCACCACCCGGTACCCGGCGGCACGGCGGCGTTCTATCTCATCAAGCGCCTTTTCCGCAGCTCCGCCAGAGACCGGGGAGAGATCAAACGGCAGCCGCTCGGCAGACCCCGGTAATCGGTCATCGTCGACGCCGTAAGGCGAGATCGCGACCGACCGTTTGTGGCGGTTGAACGCATCCGAGATTAAGCCCCAGTCAAGGTGCGGCTGCGGAAAATTAACCGGGATTTCGCCCCGGGCGACCTTGGTGGTCCGAAGTTGATCGAGTCGCCTGTCCGCGGACCGGGCCGCGTCCTCAACGGCGCTTGGCCGCTGGATGACCAGCAGCGCGCCGGGCGGCAGATAATCAAAGAGCGATCCGTGGTTGAAAAGGCCGCTGTAGAAGGACAACTCCTCACGAATCTCGCCGCGAAGCGCCCGTCCCAGCTCCTCAGTGATCCGATCACGCACCCGTTCAGCGCGTCCCGAAAAGTCGATCCCACCGATCAGTCCACGCACCCGTTCGGCGTCGGACCGCAGCGGCAGCGTTTCTTCTGCGGGAACGATCGTGACCACGGTTGCTGGCTCAACCGAGCGTTGCGTCTCCGGGTCGAACACCCGGATGCTTTCCACTTCGTCGCCGAAAAATTCGATGCGATACGGCACATCGGACGAAACCGGAAACACGTCCAGGATGCCGCCTCGACGGCTCATCGTCCCCGGTATCTCTACCGTTGGTTCGACCTCGTACCCGATCTCCAGCCACGTCGCAACGAGCCTGTCCGGGGCGGACACATCCCCCACCTTCACCTGGTACGAACCGGCCCGGAATACCCCCGGCTCCAGCGTTTTCTGTGACGCAGCCAGTGCAGAGACGACGATGATGGGCGGCCGGGGCGCAAGCCGGTCTTCAAGCGCCGCAAGGGAACGGATCCGCTGGTGGGTAGCGCCGCGGTCAGGGCTCAGCCGCTCAAAAGGGAGCGTCTCGGTTTCCGCGAACTGGAAAACGGGGGCGTCTTCACCGAGCCATGTGAAGAGTTGATCGGTCAGTCGCCGTGCGGTTTCTGGCTGAGGTGTGACAACGACGACGGGCGCGCCAAACGCGCGCCACAGCGCCCCAACCACGTACGGGGTGGGCGCATCGGGCGCTATTAACACCTCGCGGGACTCAGGCGCCCGGAGGCGGTCTATCAGCTCCTGGAAACGCTCGCTCTCTGAGAGCAGAGGCAGGAGGGCTGAAAGGGTCATCCAGTCCGTTCTACGGGTTGTGCTCGCAAGCCGAAAAAGCCAGCATCGTCGGCCGGCCAGGCCATTTGATGATAACCCTACAAAGGCACGATCCGCCATACCGGCGCTGCGTTGGGATCAGCGATTCTCCAGTGATTCTAAGGATGAGGGGCCGGTATAATTCACTCTGATCGAAATCCTGCCCACCAACCGCGCAGCTTTGCTGCCAGGCAACCCCCTCTGAACGGTCCCGTCATGAGTGAACAAGCCAGCAAGTCAGCGCGCGTCCGGGACCGTCGCAACCGGCTCGTGGTCAAACTGGGCACGAACCTCCTCACCAACGGCGGCGAGAATCTCGATATCGAGCTCATGTCCGGCCTGGTGGCGCAGATCGCAGCATTGATGGAGGCCGGCCACGAGATACTGGTTGTAACCTCGGGCGCTGTCGCAGGAGGTCGCAGGGTGGTTGCCCGGCGGGCCAGGACCGAGCAGCCCCGAACAGGCGATGTACCCGGAAGACAGGTGCTCGCGGCGCTGGGAATGCCCGAGCTGATGCGCACCTACGATGAGTTGTTCGCCGGACACGGCATCGCCGTGGCGCAGGCGCTTATTTCACGACCGGATATCGCCAACCGCCAGCGTTATCTCAACGTCCGCAACACTCTTGAATCCCTGTTGAACATCGGCGCTGTCCCGATCATCAATGAGAACGACGTCGTGACGGTAGAGGAACTGGAAGGCGATGTGTTTGGCGACAACGACCGGCTTTCCGCCTCGATAGCCAACGCCGTCAACGCAGACGGTTTGCTCCTGCTCGGTCACGAGGATGGGCTGTTTACCGCCGACCCGAACGTAGACCCATCGGCAACACGAGTTGAACTGGTCGAGCATATCGGTGACGAGATCGAGGCGATGGCCGGAGACGCCCGCGACGGGCGAGGGCAGGGCGGTATGCGCAGTAAGGTGGAGGCCGCACGAATGGCCACCCGTTTCGGCGCGTACACGGTGATCGCCTCCGGGCGGACGCCGGATGTCATTCAGCGGATAGCGGACGGCGAGCGGATCGGCACAAGGTTTGAGCCAACCACCGGCCGCGTGGAAGGCTGGAAGCGATTCCTGCTTACCGGAACTGCGAGCAGCCGGGGGAGTGTCGTGATCGACCCGGGAGCGACTAAGGCGATCCGTTTTGGCGGCAACAGCCTGCTACCGGCGGGGGTAGTTGGGGTTGACGGCCCGTTTGAACGGGGCGATAACATCACCGTGTTGGATCCGTCTCAGACCGTCGTCGCCTGGGGCATCGCAAACTACCGGTCGGACGATATCAAACGAATCATGGGGGTCCGTTCTGACAGGATCAAGTCGATCCTCGGATACGGGTACGGCCCGGATATCGTGCATCGCAACAACATGGCCCTTGCGGATAACGGACGGGAACATGATTCACTGATAGCCCGGAAGTCCGGGGAGCTCCAGGGCGGAGACGGTGGCGGGTCGCCACAAAAACCCAGGAAAAGACCCGGGGAAAGACCCACGAAAAGGACGACGGAGAGAGCGAAAGGGATATGACGGTTACTCTGAACATCGGTAACGCCGGGGAGACTGGCGATTCAGGTACGGAAAGCGGGTTGCATGCGCAGGCCACCGCGGCACGCGTAGCGGGAAAGACGCTCGCTTCCGCCGGGACTGACCAGAAGAACGCCTTCCTGAATGCGCTGGCGGACTCCCTTGAGGCGCGGACCGAAGAGATCGTGGCCGCTAACGAACTTGACGTCACCGCAAGCGCTGCGAACGGGCTTGATGATCACATTGTTGACCGCCTGAAACTGGACGCCGGCAGGATCGCCAAGATCGCGGGAGACGTCCGGCATGTAGCGTCGCTGGATGATCCTGTCGGAGAGCAGATTGAGGCGACAACGCGACCCAACGGGTTGGCGATTGAGCGCGTTCGCATCCCTCTCGGGGTGATCGGCGTGATATACGAAAGCCGCCCGAACGTCACGGTTGATATCGCTGCTCTGTGCCTGAAGGCGGGGAACACCGTGGTGCTGCGGGGTGGCCGCGAGGCGATTAACTCAAACAGGATGCTGGCAGGAATCGCACGCGACGCCCTGGCATCATCCGGCCTGCCGGCAGACGCCGTGCAGTTCATCGACTCAACCGACCGCTCTATCGTCGCCGAAATGTTGAAGGCGCGTGGCCTGATAGACCTGCTGATCCCACGTGGCGGCGAGGCGCTCATCAACCGGGTACGGGATGAGGCGCGGGTGCCCGCGATCACCGGCGGAATCGGCGTCTGCCACACATATATCGACCGCGCGGCGGACCTGGAAAAGGCCGTTGCGATAGTGGTGAACGCCAAGACGCAGCGTCCCAGCGTGTGCAACGCGCTCGATACGGTGCTTATACACGAACGCGTCGCGCCTAACTTTTTGCCACCGATAGCCCGGCAACTGACCGATCGCGGCGTTGAGCTTCGCTGCGACGGTCGTTCGCTCGCCATACTTGAGCCGGCTGTCGGCAAACAACTCCTGCGGGCCGCCCGTGATGACGATTACGGCCAGGAGTTCCTCGCCCTGATAGCCTCGGTCAAGGTTGTCGATTCGATGGACGAGGCGTTTGACCACATAGACCGTTACGGCTCCGGCCATTCCGAGGCGATAGTGACTGAAGATGAGGAGGCGCGTGAGCGCTTTCTGTCAACGGTTGATGCCGCCGCCGTGTTCTCCAACACCTCCACCTATTTCCACGATGGTGGGGAGTTTGGACTCGGCGCCGAGGTAGCGATCAGCACCGACCGATTGCACGCCCGAGGCCCACTTGGCCTGCGGGAGATCACCACCTATAAGTGGGTCGTCCGCGGTGACGGCCAGGTACGCACATAGCCATGCCCGGTTTTTACTTCCAGCGCGAAACGCGCACCCCCAACTCAGAGTGTTACACGGTGATAGAGGAAGCCACGCCGGTCGGCCGGCTGGACATTCACTTCGCATCGCCTGTCGTCCACGCGACGCTGGTGGTGTCCGAGAGCATCACCCAGGAAGGCATCCAGGACCTTGTCGAGATGATCGACGAAGACCTGATCGACGCCGTGGGCATCGAACGGGAAGAACTGATCGTCCATGTACACCAGGGGCGTGACCTGGGCGTCTACTCACAGAACGATTGGCCGCGCGGAAACGGGCAGCCGGAAGAAGGGGCGTAGCGGCGGGCCTTTGTAGATCGGGTTGGCGGCAGTAACGCCTGAAACCCTGGCCTGCCAGCAACGTGCCACCAGCGTGAAGGAGCGGGCGGGTGCCTGACGAACGAACCGTTCTACTGACCGGCGCGGCCGGGTATGTTGCTTCGCAGCTCCTGGACGAGTTCCGCGAGCGTTACGACCTTCGGCTCGTGGACGTGACGGATCGCGACCGTAACGGAAACCCGGTCGAAGGCGTGACCGTCGCAGACCTGGCCGATCCTGACCGGTCGAAGTACGCGGCGCTGTTCGATGGCGTGGATGCCGTCATTCACCTGGGCTACCGCAGCCCGAACCGGGTGACCGGGTCCGACGTTCCGCCAGTTGACCGGTTCGATATCGAGTTCTCGAACGTACAGATGGCGAACAACGTATACCGGAGCGCGTACGACGCCGGTGTTCGACGGGTGGTGATGGCGAGTTCCAACCACGCCGCTGACTGGTACGAGCATGCGCTGGTCCACAGCCACCGAATGGAGACGGTGTCGCCGGAACTGGTCCCGCTATCCGACAATTTTTACGGCTGGGCAAAGGCCACGT
Organism: Chloroflexota bacterium; assembly: GCA_022561735.1. The sequence continues at coordinate 8,680 of JADFQR010000016.1, forward strand.
ACGAGCTACTCGGCTACCCGTACGCCAGCGGCGCGTTCGGACGGAAGCTGGAGGTCGTTCAAATACGGATCGGCGCTCCGCGCGACGTGCCGGGTTCGCTGTATGAACACAGGGCCGACGGACTGGAATCAGGCGGGTCCGGGCTATGGGAGTTCAAGCGGGACCTCGGCGCGTATCTGAGCGAGAGAGATCTGCGCCAGCTCGTGCGGCGGGGCATAGAGACGCTGAATATCGAGAACCAGCATGGCGTTCCGTGGCTCGTCGTGTACGGGATAAGCGGTAATACGCGCGCCTTCTGGTCGCTAGAAAGCGCACGGCGCGTGCTGGGCTACGAGCCGGAGGACGACTCCGAGGTCAAGTACGCCGAAGACATCAGGCGTCTGCTCACAAACCCTGAAGTGTCGATAGGCGGCGGTCGCGTCGGCGGCTGAATCCACCGACGCACGGCCCCGGGGTTCCTGCCTGCCTAGTAGCTCTGGAAGAGTCGGCCCCAGCCGGTCTGCATCGCCGCTCTGACGCGCTTGCGGCCGATGAATCTCAGCCAGAACGTGTTGTGATACACGTTTGAGGCGAAAAAAGCCCACGGCGCGACGAAGCTCCGGAGCAACATCCGCTCCAGCGGCTTCAGAGGCCCGTGATAGATGAGCCGCTGGCCCCGGCTGGCGAACGTGCTGTCGTTCCGCGAGAAGTTCCAGTTAACCCCGGAGATGTCCTCGCCGACGATCTCGATCTCTGAAGGGTTGCCGACACCCAGCCCGCGTTCATGAGCCAGGCGAATCATCGGCAGCGACATCGGGTCAAAACCCATCATTTTTGCCGAGATCGCATCGATCGCCACCTGGTCCGCACTGGCCAGGATCACGTTCTTTTCGTGCCACTGCATGGCCCGTGGGCCAGGTCCATCCCCGGCGAAGGTCCCGTCCATCACGGCGAAGATGCCGGGATGAATCTCCTTCTGGATGGTCAGGAGATCGACGAGGGTCTCGTGGATGACGGCGTGAGTCCAGTGGCGGTTGCGGTGCAGCAACCCGCCGAACGCGTTCTTCATGGCGCCCGTCATCTGTGTGAAGACGTGCGTCTTGATCGTCGGGAAGTGGATGATGTTTTTCCCGGCAAAGGTCTCAGGTATGAACAGCCCGTCCGGATAGACATCATTCAGCACAAGCATCTCGCCCCTGGGCGTGTAAGGGACCCAGCGATTCGGCGGCACGTCGAGAGTGATGCTCGGAATCCCGTACTTTTCCTCGACGACCTTGTGCTTGTTGTTTATCTCCCCCTCGAAGGGGTCGACGACGACGGTCCCGTTATGTGCCGCCATCAGATCGTCGTAGCCATCGGCCTGGAGTTGCTTGATCACCCCATCCATCTGCCAGGGCGGTGTTGAGCAGGCGGGATAGTAGTGCTGCCACGACAGGTTGATCTTGAGCAGCGTTTGCGTACCGGGCGCCAGCGCATCCCGGTAGTTGGCAAGTTTCAGGAGGGTCCCGTAATCCTCGACCACCGTCTCCGGCGTCGTGTACAGGGCCGTTACAACGCCCATCTTTGGCGTCGTATGCGGTACGGACGAACCCCGTTGGGTGGCGCCTGCGGCAGAGGTTTCGGCGGTGTTCGCCATCGAGTCTCCGGTGGTTAAACGTCGGGTAGAGTGAGGCACGGCGCTTGAGCGATTTGCGTATCCGTCGAACGCTACAGCGCCATCGTGAACTCGTGCGAAAAGTATAGCAACCGTCCGGTCATCCGCCGTTCCGAGGGACGCCGTGATCCTCGATTCCCACACACACATCCTGCCCGATTCGTTTCGCGATCAGCGTGACCGCTGGCTCCGGGCGGATCGCACGTTCAGCGCGCTGTTCAACGACGCCGCTGCCCTGACAGTGTCGGCCGGTGATCTGATTTCCGAGATGGACGGAGCGGGCGTCGATGTGTCAGTCGTCCTGGGTTACGGCTGGACCGACCCTGATGCGGCGCGTGTCTCAAACGACTACATGCTCGCCGCAGCCGCAGATTATCCGGATCAGATCGTCCCGTTCTGCAGCGTGGACCCCGGCTGGGGCGATTCGGCGGTGGCGGAGGTCGAGCGTTGTCTGTCCCGGGGAGCGCGCGGCATCGGCGAACTTCACTCAGACACACAGGACTGGAGCCCGGAGGAGCCGGAACGCATGCGCAAGTTGATGGCGCTGGCAGAAGAGGCCGGCGTACCCGTCGTCGTACACGCGTCGGAGCCGGTCGGACATCCGTATCCCGGCAAGGGTTCAACGACACCCGACAGGCTGCTCGCGCTTGCGTCGGAGTTCCCCGGTGTGGTCTTTGTGTTCGCCCACTTCGGCGGCGGATTGCCTTTTTACGCCTTGATGCCCGAGGTGGCGAAATCGCTTTCAAATACCTACTTTGACTCCGCTGCAACCCCGTTCCTGTACCGGCCTGACGTGTACGCCGTATCCGCCGCTGCGGCCGGGAGTGACCGGATCCTGTTCGGCAGTGATTTTCCCCTTATCAGGCAGGGCAGGGCGCTTCGCGATGCCCGGAAGGCTCCGTTGACGGATTCCGAACTAGAGCAGGTGCTCGGCGGTAATGCTGCGGAACTCCTGAACGTTCAACAGGCATAAGGAACTACCTGGGCCGGCCCGATACCGATTCGACGTTATTCGCATCAGCGCCCGGCGGTGCGTTCAGGTCATGCGGAAGGCTCATACCGGGGTTTGCGATCTCGCGTCCGACCGGTACAATGTGGGGACGATGATTCACTGGTCTTTGATGTGCGCCTGTTGTTGTACCGCCCGCAGGGGTGGAGTCAACG